>CALKVW010000061.1 GCA_938004785.1 uncultured Polyangiaceae bacterium | reverse complement strand
GGGCACTGGTGGCAGCGGTGGCGCCGGCGGCGACGGCGGCGGCGGCGGCGCCGGCGGGGGCGCCGGAGCTTGCCTCCCGGAGAGCGTGCACCAGGCCGACTTCGCCCTCGCGGGCGACACGCTCTGCGTCGTCGAGCGTGTGGACGCGCCCGGCCTCTTCGTCGAACCCTACGGCGCGGCCCCATCGTGGGGCAGGCACGGTGGCCTGCTCACGCTGCTGCCCGACCAAGGCGGCGTGACGCTGATCCGCTGGTCGGTGGTCGATGGGGCGCTGCTCGGAGACGACACCGACGTGGCGGTGGCAGGCCTGCCAGGCGACGCCTTCATCGGCGAGCAGGCGGTCGATCTACCGGGCACGAGCGCGACGGCCTTCGCCTGGACGGGCAGCGACTTCTTCAACGAGGGTGGGCTCGTGGTCGCCACCGGCAGCGGTGTGAGCTCGAAG
Organism: uncultured Polyangiaceae bacterium; assembly: GCA_938004785.1. Classification (GTDB taxonomy): domain Bacteria; phylum Myxococcota_A; class Polyangia; order Polyangiales; family Polyangiaceae; genus CALKVW01. The sequence continues at coordinate 20,565 of CALKVW010000061.1, read as the reverse complement.
CTGCTCACGGGTGGAGGCGGCCTCGCCGCGAGCGCGACGGGCGGCGGCAGGCTCTTCCACGCGGGCCTCTCGGCGATCGGCGGCGCCGCCGTGGCCACGGTCGGCCTCTACGCGGCCGATCTCGCCGGTGGCGGCGTGGCCGACGGCGCCGTGGTCGAAGCCTGGGGGCTCGCCACCGGCCCCACGGCGGTCGACGCCGACGGCCACGTGCTGTCGATCCAGACCGACTACCTGGAAGAGACGCAGGAGCTCAGGCTCTACGCCGCGGCCGACGTCGCGCCGGGCAGCGGCGCTGCCGTGGGCACGGCGCTCGCGGTGCTGCCGGGCTACGGCGACGCGCTCGCGGTCATGGCGCCGAGCGGCGCGCGCCCGGGTCTCGTGTTCCTGCAGCGCAACGAGGGTGCGCTGGGCGCCCACCGAGACGTCGAGCTCCTGCGGTACACGCCCGGGCAGGCCGTGAGCACGCCCGCGACGAGCGCGGAGACGGTGATCGACCTCGCGGCCGAGGACACCAACGTCACGCTGACGATCGACGACCAGGAGCGACTCTGGCTCGGCGTGCCGCGCGACGACGGCGCGGTCTTCTACGTGCTCGCGCGAACCGACTGAGCGAATCGACCGAGCGGGTCGAGGGAGGCCGTGCGCCGAGCGGGTCGACCGCGCGGCGCGCGGGCGCTCGGCCTCCGTCGAAATGCGCTGCCTTGTGCGTTGGAGGCGGCTTCCCTTCGTGGTAGCGCGGCAGCGCGCATGTCGTACCTCACCCTGGACGCCGATCGCATGGTGCGACAAGCGGTCGACGCGTACCTCGATGGGCGCTTCCGACCCGACGCGCGCGGCGACTGCATCTACGCGACGCGCAACAGCCAGTACCGCGTCGTCGACGGCATGGTGCTCGAGGCCACCGATACGAGCCTCATGGGCGCCGATCTCGTGGGCTGGCTCATCGAGGAGCACGGCCAGTCGCTCGTCGAGCTCGAGTGGCGCCCCTACGCGCGCGCGGTCTTCGTCGATCGGCGCTCGCGCCACGTCGTCGTGACCTCGCGCACGCTCACGCGCCAGGGCGTGGGAGGCCACCAGCCACCCAAGCCGAAGATGCAGCGCAAGCCGAGCGTGATCCCCAACGCTCCGCCCATCCCCGTGCTCAAGGCGACGCTGCCCCCGCCGCCTGCCGCCGCCGCCGTGATCGCGGCCGAGGCCGCGCCTCCGAGCTCGCGACGGCCACGTGATGGCGAGGAATCCACCGTCACCGCCGACCGATCCTCCTACGAGAACCTCGTCGAGGAGTCGCGCACGCCGGCCAAGCTGCCGCCGCCCCGCGTGCCGCCGCCTCGCACCAACAAGTCCACGCTCATGGGCACGGGGCCCGCGCGCGACGACACCGGCGACGACGTCGACACGACGCACGACATCCTTCCGCTCGGCGACGACGAGCTGAACGACGAGCGCTGAGGCGACGAAGCGCCGCGCCCGCGCGGCGCGCGGCCTTTACGTCCCGCCGTGAGCGCACCACATGTGCGTGACCATGAGCGAGGCCGAGCGCGATCCCTTCCTGCGTCCGATCGACCACTTCGACGGCGCGCGCGCGCACGCGCAGCCGCTCGATCGCCTGCGTGCAGTGCGTCGCGCGGCCGAGCGCCTGCACGAGGAGATGACGAGCGCGCCCCCGGTCGACTACTTCCGCTCGGCGGCGCTGGTGCGCGTCCCCTACCCCACCAGATACGCGCTGCGCGACGCATGCACGGCGCCGACGCCCTTCGTGCACATCGTCAACCGCGTGTTCATCGTGCAGACGCGCTTCCGAGGCGAGACGAAGACGCTCCTCTTCTCGCCCTCCGACGTCGAGCGCAACGCAGCGACGCCCTTCTTCGCGAAGCTGCGCGCCTCGATGGGCAGGCTCGCGCCGCTCGGCGAGAGGCTCGTCGCGCCCCAGCTCGCCACGGTCGAGGAGCGCCTCGCCGAGATCGGGATCGCCCCCGAGCGCGTCGACTACCTCAGCTACGATCACCTCCACACGCAGGACCTGCGCCGCTGGCTCGGCACCGGCTCCGAGCGCGGCGTCTTCCCCAACGCCAAGCTGCTCGTCATGCGGCAGGAGTGGCAGAGCGCACACGGCCTCTTGCCGACCCAAGCGGACTGGTACTGCCCGCATGGCCTCGAGGGCATCGACCCCTCTCGCGTGATCTTGCTCGACGGCGACACGATGCTCGGCGACTCGCTCGCCATCGTGGCCACGCCGGGCCACACCGAAGGCAACCACTCCTTCGTGACGCGCACGCCCGAGGGCATCTTCGTCACGAGCGAGAACGGCGTCGGCCCCGACGCCTACGATCCCACCGCCTCAGGCATCCCCGGGCTCGCCGCCTGGGCGCGCCGCACCGGGAGCGAGGTCGTGCTCAACGGCAATACGCTCGAGAGCAGCGTCGAGCAGTACGTCTCGATGGTCGCCGAGAAGACGATCGCCGGCCGCTCGAAGCGCAACCCCGACTTCTCGAGCGTGCTGTGCTCGTCGGAGCTCGACGCCTACTGGGCCTTCCCAGGCGTGGCGCCGAGCTTCTCCTACGGTGACCTCGAGTTCGGCAGACCCGACCTGGCGCCGAGAGCGGCGCCAGGGAGTTGAGCGAGGCGCGGCCGGGGGGCACCAGCCTCGCGTGTCATCTCGTCAGGGGCAGACGTTGCTCGAGCACCCGGAACAGTCCCCTGGGTTGTTGCAGCCGCAGACCAGCACCGTGTCGCGACAACGAGGACCGTTGGTGCCCGCACCACAATCGGCCGAAGGGTTCTCAGCCAATCCACAACCGCAGGTGTTGTTGGCCTTGCACTCCTTGCCCTTCAGGTTGCCCACACAATCCGCGCTCGCATCGCCCACGGCGTTGCACTCGACGCAGGTTCCCAGGTTCGGCCCGCTCGTGGCGCACTTCGGCGTGGCGCCCGAGCAGTCGGCGTCGCTGCCGCAGCCGAAGCAGGTGTTCGTCGTCGTATTGCAGAGCGGCGACGACATGGGGCAGTCGGAGTTCTGCGTGCACGCGACGCAGGTGTTCGCGCCCGGCGCCGTCAGCTTGCAGACCGGCGTACCGCCCGAGCAGTTGGCGTTCGTCGTGCACTGCACGCAGCTGTTCGTCGTGGTGTTGCAGACGGGCGTACCGCCGCTGCAGTCGCCGTTGGCGAGGCACTGCACGCAGGTGTTGGCGCCCGGCGCGGTGAGCTTGCAGACCGGCGTGCCGCCCGAGCAGTTGCCGTTGGCGGTGCACTGCACGCAGGCGCCGGCGGTGGTGCAGGCCGGCAAGGCCGGGTTGCTGCACGTGCCGCAGCTCACCATGTTGCCGCAGCTGTTCGCGACCATGCCGCAGACGCGCGCGCCGCAGGCCTGCGCCGTGGTGGTGCAGCACTGGCCGCCGGTGCACTGGCAGTTGTTGCAGGGCGTCGCGCCGTTGGCCGAGCAGCTCGTGCCGTTGGGCTGGTTCGGGTTCGACGGTGTGCCGTTCATGCACAGGTCGGCCGTGCACTGGTTGCCGTCGACGTTCGGATCGCTGCTCGGCAGCTCGACGAGGTTGCCGTCCGGGTCGGCGTCGCAGAAGAGCGCGAGGCAGTCGCCGACGGTGCCGTTGTCCTCCACCGGCGTCGTGGTGTTCGACGGCACGAGGTTCAGCTGACAGCCTGCCGGCTCGCAGGCCCAGCTGCCGCAGGCAGGGTCGGTGCCGCAGTCGCTGGCGACGTTGCAGCTGCACTGGCCCGCGGCGTTGCACACGCTGCCGTTGCCGCAGGGCTGGCCGGGCGTCGGCGTGTACACGGGCGAGCCCGCGCTGCAGGTGTCGGCCGTGCACTCGAGACCGTCGCTCGGCGGCGTCTCGTTGTCGTCGGGGACGGTGCGCTGCACGCCCTCTTCACAGATCGTGTCGACGCAGTCGTCGCCCGGATCCGGGAAGGTCGCGGTGCCGGGCACGTTCTGGCAGGTGCCGTCGACGCAGGAGTCCTGCGTACAGGGGTTGTCGTCGTTGCAGTCGACGCCGTCGCAGGGGTCGACGATGCCACCCGAGCCTCCCGTTCCGGCACCGCCGCCTCCGCGGAATTGATCGAAGTCCTGCATGCAGCCGACGGCCAGGACGAGGGAAGTGAGCGCGGAGGCGCGGACGAAAGCTCGGTTCACGGAGACACCTCGGGAGGACGAAGACGGAGAAGGCTCGGGCAGGATAGAGCGTCTGTGCGCGGAACACCAAGCTCGCCGCCGCGCCGCGCCGCCGGGGAGGCCCGACGCGGCGCGTGCGGGACGTTGCCTCCCCCGCCCGGGACCGCTACCGTTTCTCCTCACAGGCGTCGAAGCAGGGGGAGCCCAAGCCGCCGGGCGAGCTCGCCCGAGGTGGGCACCGCCCAGCCCGAGCGCGAGATCCCCGAACAGCCGTGGCCACCGCCGACCCCTCCCAGCACGCACACGCCGACGCGAGCAACGTGCTCGGACGCTTCCGCTTGCTCGCGGAGCTCGGGCGCGGCGGCATGTCCGAGGTCTACCTCGCGGTGATCGCGGGCCCGGCGGGCTTCAACAAGCTGGTCGTCATCAAGCTCATCAAGGCCGAGCTCGCCGAAGACCCGGACTTCATCGGCATGTTCCTCGAAGAGGCGCGCCTCTCGGCGCGGCTCAACCACCCGAACATCGTGCAGACCAACGAGGTCGGCAACATCGGCGGTCGGTACTACATCGCGATGGAGTACCTCGAAGGTCAGCCCTACAGCCGCGTCTTGCACAGGCTCGGGCGCGATCGTGGGCTGCCGCTCGGCATGAGCCTGCGCCTCCTCTCCGACGTGCTCGCCGGCCTGCAATACGCACACGACCTGACCGACTTCGACGGCACCCCGCTCGGCGTCGTGCACCGCGACGTCACGCCGCACAACATCTTCGTGACCTACGACGGCCAGGTGAAGGTCGTCGACTTCGGCATCGCGAAGGCGATGAACTCCTCGCACGAGACGCGCGCCGGCATGCTCAAGGGCAAGATCGGCTACATGGCGCCGGAGCAGGCCCGGGGCGAGCGCGTCGATCGCCGCGCCGACATCTTCTCGGTCGGTGTGATGCTCTGGGAGGCCGCGGTCGGGAGGCGCCTCTGGAAGGGCATGAACGAGGTGCAGATCCTCCACCAGCTGCTCTCCGGGGAGATCCCACGGCCTCGCTCGATGCGCGCCGACATCTCCGATCACCTCGAGCACATCATCCTGCGCTCGCTCGCGCCGAACCGCGACGAGCGCTACGGGAGCTGCACCGAGCTGCAGGCCGCGCTCGAGGAGCTCATGGACTCGGGCGGTGAGCGAGGCGCGCTGCGCGAGGTCGGCCGCGTCGTGACGCAGGCCTTCGACGAGGAGCGGCGGAAGCTCAAGGGCATCATCGAGCAGCAGCTCGCGAAGTCGAACCTGCTCGCGACGGGCATGTACCAGCAGATGCCGCTGCCCGCGCTCGACCCCCAGACACAGTTCACCGGCGAACACCCGGCGCACGCGCGCGGCTCGGTGCTGCCCGCGAGCAGCAGCCTGCCCCAGCTCGGCGCCGCGATGGCGCACACCGGCTCGGGCCCGAGCCTGAGCGGCGTCGGCAGCTACGGTCAGGTGCCGTCCCACGGGGTGCATCCCGGCGCCTACGGCGACGCCTTCACCGCCTCCGGCGCCTCGTCGATCCCGAGCTTCCACACCGTGCCCGTCTCCGGAAGCTACCCGGGAGGGCAGCACCAGTCCTCGCCTTCGGTCAGCAGCCAGCCCTCCGTGCCCACGGGCTCGATCGCCCGCGCCAACCTCAGCCACGCACCTCTGCAGGGCACCCCCACCGCCGACCCTGGCAAGCGCCTCACCTTCGTCGTGCTCGGCGTCGCCGCCGTGGCCGGCGTGCTCGCGGCCCTGCTCTACGTGGGCGTGGGTGACAAGGCGCCCGCCCGCGCGACGCCCTCGGCCTCGCCCGCCGAGCCCACGGTCGCTGCACCTCCGACCGATCCACGCCCGCGTGAGCTCAAGCTCGAGATCGTCGTGAAGCCTGCCGACGCGACGATCTTCCTGGACGACGAGAAGCTCGACGGCAACCCCTACAGGGCCACGCTCTCGCACGACGGCAAGGAGCACCAGCTGCGCATCGAGGCCGCGGGCCGCGAGACGCGCACGCGCACGATCCGCGCCGACGAGACCTCGGTCACCTGGGAGGTGGAGCTGCCGCTCGTGGCGGCGCCGACCGACTCGGCGAGCGCCACCGCGGCGAGCGCGGCGCCCACGAGCACGCCGCCCGCGGTGCCCTACCGACCCGTGCAGCGCCCCGCGCCCACCACGAAGGAGCCGCCCGCGGCGCCCGAGCCCAAGCCCTCCGGCAAGCGCCCCACGCGCCCCATCGATCCGAGCTACCCGGGCGGCTGAACGCGCCTCGGAGCCGCGCGCGCTCGCCCCGTCGCGCTCGCCGGAGCCTCGGCGGCTCCTGCCGCGCGCACGGTTCGCCCACACGCACGTCACGTGGCTAGCTTTCCTCGTGGCGCGCTCGGCTGTTAGCCTCGGGCCGACATGCACCGCCGTCGACCGCTCCTCCCGCGAGCGCTGCTGCTCGCTTCGATCGCGCTCGCGCCGCTCGCCGCCTCGCTGCCGGGCGTGGCCGCAGCGCAGCCAGCGGCTGCGCCACAGAAGCGCGACGAGGCCGTCTCGCGCTACCAGAAGGGCGTGGAGTTCTTCCAGGAGGGAGACTTCCAGGCGAGCTTGATCGAGTTCAAGCGCTCCTACGAGCTCGTCCCGAACTTCAACGTGCTCTTCAACATCGGCCAGGTCTACTACCAGCTGCAGGACTACGCGAACGCGCTGAAGACGCTGGAGCAGTACCTCGAGGACGGCGCGAAGCGCATCCCCGCGACGCGGCGCGCCGAGGTCGAGAAGGACGTCGAGAAGCTGCGCGCGCGTGTCGCGCAGGTGACCATCAAGGTGAACGTGCCCGGCGCCGAGGTGCTGATCGACGACGTCGTCGTCGGCACGAGCCCGCTCTCCGGACCGATCACCGTGAGCGCGGGGCGCAGGCGCTTCGCGGCTCAGAAAGACGGCGCGGGCGCTCGCACCACCGAGGACATCGCCGGCAACGATCAGCGTGAGATCGTGCTCGAGCTCGCGCAGGGTGTCTCGGCCGTGGGCGGCGAGGGCGGCGGCGACAAGGGCGGAGGCGCGGGCGGCGCAGCGGCCAGTGCGGGCGCAGGCGCGCAAGGCGGCTCGGGCGCCACGACCGAGCCCGAGAGCGACTTCCCCGTCGTGCCGGTCGTGGCCTGGAGCCTCACGGGCGCGCTCGCGATCACCACGGGTGTCTTCGGCGCGCTGGCGCTCTCTGCCGACTCGGATCTCGCGACGCTGAAGACCCAGCCCGGTCAGGGCGAGCCTGCGCTGCAGGACGCCGCCGACCGCGCGGGCACGATGGCGCTCGTGAGCGACGTCTTCCTCGTCGCGACGATCGTGGGCGCGGGCGTGGCGACCACCTTCACGATCCTCGAGATCACGAGCGACGACGGCCGACCGGCCGACGCCGCAAGCGCGCGCCTCTTCGTCACCCCCGGCTTCGTCGGCCTGGGCGGCCGCTTCTGAGACGAGCCGGGCGCCCGAACGGAGCGGCGCGCCTCACTCCGTACAGAAGCTCGCCGCGCTGCCCTTCATCGTCTGCGACGCGGCCTCGTAGTAGCGGCCCGAGAAGCTGCCCTGCGGCGCGTTGCCTCCGACGTCCGGGCCCGACGGCAGGCACCAGATCTGGATGTCCGAGGGCGCCTCGCCGGTCTCGAGATCGAAGTCGAGCGGGCCCGAGGCGCCGTCGAAGTCGATGGCCGCGCCGCTGCCGATCGTCTGCATGCCGGTGCCGAACTGCGTGCGCCCGGGCTCGATGCGGGTCGCGCCGCCGACCATCTTGGCGAGCCCACGCGCGAGGTCCGCGCCCGAGGGGCGAGGCGTGGTCGTCGTGCGCGCGGCGTAGGCGAGCATGTAGACCGAGTCGTAGGCGCCGGCCGAGCCGAAGACGCTGGCGTCGTCGGAGCCCGTCGGGAACTCCTGGTCGTACTCGAAGCGGAACTTCTCGAAGACCGCGCTCGCCGAGCCGGGGATCGTGCCGCGTACGCGCGTGCGTGCGCCGGCGTCGCGCGCGGCGTTGGCGACGGCGCTCACGAGCCCGCCGTCGGCGAAGACGTAGTAGGGCTTGAGCGGCGCCTGGCCCGCCGTGTCGTAGCCGGCCTCGATCGTCGTGAGGATCGGCCCGACCTCGTTCGTACCGATGAGGATCACGACGTCGGGGAGAAAATCGATCGTCGCCTGCACCGCCGCCTGATCGATGGGGTCGCCGTCGTCTGGGTTGCCGTAGCCGGCCGTCTTGAAGTTCGCCGTCTGCTGCGTGGCCTTCTGGCCGTTGAACTCGAGGTTGTTGACGATCGCGTCGCGCAGGCCCTCTCCGTAGGCGTCGCTCTTGTGGAGGATCTGCACCTTCAGCGTGACGACCGGCGGGTCGACCCTGCCCTTGGCGAAGAGCTCGAGCTCGGGGAAGTACTTCACGATGGCGTCGCCCTGGAGCAGATCGCTCGGCGAGGTGCGCCAGAGCAGCGGCGGGCACGCGGCCACGCAGCTCGAGCTGCCGGCGCAGGCCGAGACGCAGGTGGGATCGGTGTCGGAGACGCCGGTGAGGTCGGGGCTCGTCGCCGAGGTGCTGATCGTGAGCATGCCGGCCGGGATGGCCTTCTGCTCCGAGAAGGCCTTGGTCATGCCGCTGTAGGCGGGGCCGATCGTCGACTGGATGCCCGCGGCGACGAGGTGATCGCCGTTCTGGAGCGCGACCTCGGTGCTGCCCTGGTCGTCGCAGATGACGAGCGCGAGCCTGCGCGAGGTCTCTCCGCCGGTCACGCCGCCTGCGGCGTTGATCTCCTTCACGGCGAGCTTCGAGGCGTTCGAGATGCTGACGCCCGTGTCGGACGGCGCGCCCTCCTCGGTCATGGGGCTCGTGACGCCGACGAGGATCGTGCTGTCGTCGCGCCAGACGGCGACGTCCTCGGGGTAGATCTCCTGGCAGCCCGCGCCCAGCACCGGCACACAGGTCCGCGGCGAGACGCGGCGGCAGATCTGGGTCTCGTCGCTGCAGTCGGCGTTCGACTGGCACTTGTCGACCGAGACGCAGCGGCCGGCCTCGCAGGTCGTGCCGGCGAGGTTCACGCAGTCCTCCGGTGTGGTGCAGCTGTCGATTTCGCCATCGATGACGAGGCTGCACGCGCCCACGGAGAAGGAGGCGGCGAGGCCGAGCGCGGTGAGCGAGGCAGCGACGAGCCGGGTGAGCGGGTGGCGGTGAAGCGAAGGCATGAAGCTGGACCCCTCCGGGTGCTCTTCGTGGAGCACAGGTGGCGAGGATCGTACCGCGCTGCCCCGATCGCACCAAGGACTTGGGGCCTCTCACGGGAGAGCGGTGGTAGGATCCGGCTTCCTTTTCTCTCTTCCGCGGAGATCCCCGATGTTGCACCGAATGCCCCGCCGGCGACTCGCCGCACGCACCGCGATCGCGCTCATGGCGCTCGCCACCCCCTTCGTGATCGAGCCTGCGCGCGCGGCGTGGCCGCCGCCCGAGAGCGCCACGCCCGCCGATCTCGCGCTCCCGGAGAACTGGCCGAACGACCCGGGCTACGCCTGGGATCGCGACGGAGACGGCATCGAGGACGGCAAGGGGCAGTGGAATTACTACTCCTTCATGGTGCCGAACTCGAAGGTCCGGCCCGAGGAGAAGGCGACGGGCATGTCGATCGACATGGCCTGGCGCCTCACCACCGGCGACCCGCGCGTGCTCGTCGCGGTCACCGACAGCGGCATCAAGTGGGACGAAGAAGACGTCATCGAGGCCGCGTACATCAACCTCGTCGAGGTGCAGGCCTACCGGCCCACGCGTGAAGACGGCTCGGCCTGCGGTGATCTCGACCCGCTCTACCACCCGGGCGCGACGCCCGAGCAGCTCGCCGGCTTCGACTGCAACGGCGACGGCATCCTCTCGGTGGGCGACTGGCTGGAGACGCCCACGCTCTTGCCCGCCGCCGGCGAGGGGCAGGTACGAGGTGATCGCAACCGCAACGGCCGCCTCGACGCGGGTGATCTCATCCTCGCCTTCTCGGACGGCGTCGACGACGACCAGAACGGTTACGTCGACGACATCTCCGGCTGGGACTTCATGAAGGACGACAACGACCCCTACGACGACACCCGCTACGGGCACGGTACGGGCGAGGCGCGCGACTCCACCTCCCGCGCGAACAACGGCATCGGCACCGCGGGCGGCTGCAACCAGTGCAGGCTGATCAACCTGCGCGTGGGCGACAGCTTCATCACCGACGTGACCGACTTCGCGCAGGCGGTGATCTACGCGGCCGACATGCGCGCGAAGGTGCTGCAGAGCGCGCTCGGCACGGTGAACATGAACAACTACACCCAGGCGGCGCTCGACTACGCCTGGGACAAGGGCATGCTCACGGTCGCGTCGATGGCCGACGAGAACGCGCGCCACCACAACATGCCGACGGCCGCGAACCACACGCTGCCGGTGCACGCGATCCAGCAGTCCGACTCGAAGATCACCGAGTCGGAGAGCTTCGTCGACTACCACCCCTGCTCGAACTTCGGCGGGCAGAACTTCCTCTCGGGCTCGGGCAACGGCTGCTCGAGCGAGGCGGTGGGGCAGACCTCGGGCATCACGGGTCTGGTCTACTCCGCGGGCTACAAGTACGGCTTCGATCTCAGCGCCGGCGAGGTGATGCAGCTGCTCATGATGTCGGCCGACGACATCGACGTGCCCGAGTCGCGCACCCCCGAGGCGAGGTACCGCTGGTCGCACCCAGGCTTCGACCAGCGCTTCGGCTACGGACGCGTCAACGCGAACACCGCGGTCGAGATGGTGCGCGACGGCAAGATCCCGCCGGTCGTCGACGTCGTCTCTCCGACCTGGTTCAGCGTGCTCTACAAGGACCAGGTCACCGGCCCGATCGACATCCAGGGCAGCATCCGCGCGGGGCGCGCACCCGCTTACGACTGGGTCGTGGAGTGGGCGCCCGGCGTGCAGCCGCTCGAGGGGACCTACACGACGATCGCCGAGCAGAAGAACGTGCCCGGCGACGTCGTCACCGGCGGCTCGAGCCCGATCGCGTCGATCGACATCCGCAACATCGACACGACGCACGAGGCCGACATCGACAGCCCCTACGGCGAGAACCGCTACACCTTCACCGTGCGCGTGCGCGCGGTGGCGCACTACGGCGGCGCGATCGGCGACGTGCCGGGCGAGCTCAGGCGCACCTACTACGTGCACAGCGATCCCGATCTCGTGAAGGGCTTCCCGATGTGGCTCGGCGACAGCGGCGAGACCAGCCCGAAGATGGCCGACATCGACGGCGACGGCGTACGCGACATCATCTACCCGACCGCGGGCGGCCTCTTGCACGTGCTCAAGATCACGCCCGAGGGTCCGGTGCCGCTCCCGGGCTTCCCCTTCCGATCGCGCAGGGCCGACGGCCTGCACGAGGTCCCCGGCGAGCCGGGCGAGCCCAGCTACCTCGAGGCGGCCGCCTACAAGAGCGGCGCGATCGATCCCGACATCGGGCGCGAGTCGATGACGACGAGCGCGCCCGCGGTCGCCGATCTCGACGGCGACGGCACGAACGAGATCATCGTCGCTACGTACGCCGGCACCGTCTACGTGGTCGGCAACGACGGCCAGGTGAAGGACGGCTGGCCCAAGCGTCTGCCGAAGATCCCCTCCTGCTCGCTCGACCCCGACGTGCCCGACACCGGCCCGTGCATGTCGACCGAGAGCCGCATCGCGCGCGGCATCTTCGCGGCTCCGGTCATCGAGGACATGGACCAGGACGGCGACTGGGACATCGTCATCGCCGGCTTCGACGGCAAGATCCACGTCTGGGACGGCGTGAGCGGCGACGACGTGGCGGGCTTCCCGGTCGAGGTCCGCTACGACGGCAAGTTCGGCGGCATCGTGCCGCCCGCGAACCGCATCTTCACCACGCCCGCGGTGGCCGACTTCAACGGCGACGGCATCCCGGATCTGCTCGTGGGCTCGAACCAGAAGCTGACCGACGGCGGCAACGCCGGCGCCATCTACCTGGTCGACGGCCGCGGCACCGACGCTCCTTCGCTGATGCTGCCCAACTGGCCGGTGACGATGACCTCGTTCAACCTCTTCCCGCTGGTGGGCGAGGGCATCCCGAACGCGGGCGTGGTCGGCATGTTCGGCGGCACGCTCGCCGCGGTGCAGCACGGCAACGCCTCCCTGCCCTTCATGCTCCCGGCCGATCCCGGGCCGCAGTCGGGCCTCGGCGCCACGCCGCCGAACGCCCTCCCGCAGCGTGACGACGGCATCACGGGCCTCGACCCGTCGAACGTCTTCGGAGAGCTGTCGACGGCGAACACACCGAACACGATGCTGCCGCTCTTCTCGCAGCCGGCGCTCGGCGACATCGACCAGGACGGCGTGCCCGACATCCTCTCCTCGGGAGGCTCCTTGTCGCTCGCGATCAACCTGCAGTCGCCTTCGGCCACCTCACGCGGCGACAACCTGCTCGCGATGTGGAGCGGCAAGACGGGCAAGATGCTCCCGGCCTCGCCGATGACGATCGAGGACTTCACCTTCTTGAACAGCTCCTCGGTGGCCGATCTGACCGACGACGGCTACCCCGAGGTGCTCATCGGCTCGGGTGGCTACTACCTGCACGCCTTCGACGGCTGCGGACGCGAGCCCGAGGGCTGGCCGAAGTTCACCGGCCAGTGGATCATCCCGACGCCCGCGGTCGGCGATCTCGACGGCGACGGGAAGCTCGAGGTCGTCGTCGGCACGCGCAACGGCTGGCTCTACGCCTGGCACACGCAGGGCAGGAGCGACGGCGTGATCGAGTGGGAGAGCTACAAACACGACAACCGCAACACCGGCAACCACGCGGCGCCGCTCGAGCAGGGCGGCCCGAGCAAGGCCACGCGCCCGCTCACGGTCGAGGTCTGCGAGGAGCTCGGCGGCGGCGACGACGACGGCGGCCTGACCTACTACGCCTCGGGCGGCTGCGTCTGCTCGCTCGCCGAGCCCACGCGGGATCGCTCCGCGTCCGGCGTCTTCGTGGCGATCGGCCTCGCCGGGCTCGCGATCGCGCGCAGGCGGCAGCGCCGCTCGGCGGCCTGAGCCTCGCGTAGCGGGGCCACGAAGAAGGGCGCGTTCCTCGAGAGGAGCGCGCCCTTCGGAGTTACGGGGCTCTCGGCCGAGAGGGCCGCGACGCTCAGCCCGAGAGCACCTGCTTGGCGATGACGATGCGCTGGATCTGGCTCGTGCCTTCGTAGATCTGCAGCACCTTGGCGTCGCGCATGAGCTTCTCGACGGGGTACTCCTTCACGTAGCCGTTGCCGCCGAAGACCTGCACCGCGTCGATGGCCGTCTGCATCGCGGAGTCTGCGCCGTAGGCCTTCGCGATCGCCGAGGTCATCGGGTCGCGCACGCCGTTGTCGAGCGCCCACGCGGCCTTCATGTAGAGCAGGCGCGTGCCCTCGATGCGGATGGCCATCTCGGCGATCATGGCCTGCACGAGCTGGTGCTGTGCGATCGGCACACCGAAGGTCTTGCGCTCCTTCGCGTAGTTCACCGACTCGTCGAGGCAGCGCTGCATGAGGCCCGTGGCGCCGGCGGCGATGTCGGGGCGCGTCTGGTTGAAGGTCTCCATCGCGAGCTTGAAGCCCTGGCCCTCGGGGGCGAGCAGGTTCTTCGCGGGCACGACGACGTCGTCGAGGTGGATGACGCAGGTGTCGCTCGCGCGCTGGCCGAGCTTGTCTTCCTTCTTGCCGACGCGCAGCCCGGGCGCGTCGCGATCGACGATGAAGGCGGCCATGCCCTTGTGCTTCTTCGCCGGATCGCTGGTCGCGAAGATGACGTAGAAGCGCGCGAGGCCGGCGTTGGTGATCCAGCACTTCTGGCCGTTCAGCACGTAGTCGTCGCCGTGCTTGGTGAAGCGGGTCTTGAGGCCCGCGACGTCGCTGCCCGCGTCGGGCTCGCTCGTGGCGTAGCTCGCCATGACAGGCTCGCTCGTGAGCAGGCCGAGGTAGCGCTTCTTCTGATCGTCGTTGCCGCCGAGCTTGATCGGCGTGAGCGCTAGCTGGTTGGCGGTGATGCTCGTCTGGATGCCCGCGCAGCCGTAGGCGAGCTGCTCGGTGATGAGCGCGTTCTCCAGCTCGCCCATGCCCGCGCCGCCGTACTCCTCCGGCACGCAGGGGTTCACCAGGCCGAGCTCCCAGGCCTGCTTGAACACGTCCATGGGGAACTTGGACGCGTGGTCGCACTCGGCCGCGATCGGGATGATCTTCTCCTTCGTGAACCGCTTGGCGGTGTCGACGAGGGCCTTGTGCTCTTCGGACAGCGAGAAGTTCAGCACGTCTTACTCCTTCATCCTGCGACGCTTCTGCTCGAGATCCGCGCGGACTGCGCGTGCCCCGAGCATGTAGCCGGTGAGCAGCCCCACCACGAGCACCGAGGGGATGTAGATGAGGTGCTGTGGGGTCATCATGCCGAGGTCGGGCATCAGTCGCCCTCTTCGGTTTCGCGCGGGGCGGGCTTCTTGGCCGCTGCTGCGGGCGCTCGCGCCGCCGCGAGCGCAGCCTCGAGCGTGTCGAGCCTGCGCTCGAACGCGAGCGTGCGCCTCCACGCGAGCACGACGAAGCCCAGCACGAGGATCCACATGATCGCGTAGGCCTCGACGAGCAGGGCCTCGCCGCTCTGCATCTCGGGGCCGCCCTCGACGGGAGCGAAGCCCGTGCCCGTGCCCGGCTGGGCTGCAGCCGGCTGAGCTACGGCGGCTTGGGTCTCGGTGGGTTTCGCGTCGCCTGGAGTGGCGGCCTGGAGAAGGAGCGAAGATCGTTGCATGGGCGAGGGCTCGGGGACGGGTCGCGGCGGTCAGTCGTCGTAGAGGCCCGCGTCCATGGCCTCCTCTTCGGCGGCCTCGAGGCGGCTCTTCGCGAGGTCTTGGCGTGCACGCAGCCAGATGAGAACGACGGTGAGCAGGGTGAAGGCGAGGAAGCCGAGCATGAGCGCGAGCTTCATGTCCGGGTGCGAGAGGCCTCCACCGCGGCCCGTGATGACTTGCGGGTGGGTCCCGCCCCACTTGCGCACGGAGAAGTGGATGATGGGCAGGTTGGCCGCGCCCAGGATGCCGAGCGCCGCCGCGAACTTGCGCTCGGCGTCGCCGCCGCCGGTGAAGGCGCGCAAGACGACGTAGGCGACGTACACGAGCACGCTGAGCATCGAGGTCGTGAGGCGCGGATCCCAGGTCCAGTAGACGCCCCAGGCCTTCGCGGCCCAGAGCGGTCCGCTCGTCATCACCATGATGCCCATCACGACCGCGACCTCTGCGCCAGCGCGAGCGATCGCGTCGGCCCTGCGCGAGCCCTTCGCGAGGTAGACGGCCGAACCCACGAAGCAGGCCGCCGCGCCGAGGTACATCGCGTAGGCGGCCGGCACGTGGAAGTAGAAGATCTTCTGCACGATGCCCATCGTGGCTTCGACGGGCGCGCGGAAGGCCATCACCTGGATCGTGCCGACCAACACCGCCGCGGTCGCGACCGCGAGCAGGACGAACAGCGCGGTCGAGCCCGCCTTCGACGGGCTCGTGGCGAGGCGCGCTCTCGGTTCGGCGGAGGCCATGGGCTGGCGGAGGACGGTAGTGGCAAGACCGCGGGTATTCAAGCGCGGGGGCTCTAGGTAGACTGCCCCACCGCACCGTGGCGAGTGTAGCCAAAGCACCCCAACCGCAAGGCTCCAGCCCCACGGGCGAGCCGTCGGCCGAGCTTGCGGCGGAGCTCTTGCCCGGCACCGAGATCGAGGGGCGTTACCGCGTCGTGCAGGTGATCGGCGTCGGCGGCACCGGCGTGGTGCACGAGGTCGAGCACCTGCGCACCGGCCAGCGCCTCGCGCTGAAGACCCTGCTCGACGCGAGCTACGCGCCGAGGCTCGAGCAAGAGGCCCGCGCGCTCGCGAGGCTGCGATCGCGGCGCGTGGTGAAGGTCGTCGACCTCGGCTATCACGGCGGCGCGCCTTACCTGGTGATGAGCCTGCTCGAGGGCCGCAGGCTGCGCGACGTGCTCGAGACGCGCACCCGCCTCTCGCTGCCCTTCATCGCGAACCTGGCGCTGCAGGTGTGCGAGGGGCTCGACGAGGCGCACCGCGCGGGCCTCGTGCACCGCGATCTCAAGCCCGACAACCTGCACCTGCGCGAGCGCCCCGGCACCTCGCCGAGAGGCCCGGCCGACGAGCTCGCCGAGGTGACCGTCTTCGACTTCGGCGTCGTGAAGATCGCGGCCAACGAAGCCAACAGCATGCTCACGCGCACGGGCTCCACGGTGGGCACGCCCTACTACATGAGCCTCGAGCAGCTGCGGGGCTCCGGTGCGGTCGACGCGCTGAGCGACGTCTACGCGCTGAGCGTCGTGCTCTACGAGTGCTTGGCGGGCGCGCGGCCCTTCGAGGCGGGCACCCTCGGCGACCTCATCTACGCGATCTGCTCCACCGAGCCGCCGGATCTGCGGCGCGCCTGTCCCGACGCGCCGAAGGAGATCGTCGACGTCGTGATGCGCGGGCTCTCGCGCACGCGCGAAGAGCGGCCGAAGAGCACGATCGAGCTCGCGCGCGTCTTCGCCCCCTGGGCCGATCCCGCGTTCACCTGGTGGTTGCGCGTGCAGGGCATCGAGCTCGGCTCGAGGCCGGCAGCGGAGCCCAGCGTGGCCCAAGCCGAGTCTGCGCTCACCGACGAGACGACCCAGGGCCAGGCGCCGGCGCCGGGACCAGCGGCGCTGCCGGCGGCCGCGGCGACCTCGCCGGCGAAGCCCGCTGCGCTCCCCCGCGTCTCGGCGCCTGCCGCGCCCCGCCCCGCGCGCCCTGCGGCCATCCGCGCGACGGCGAACCTCGACGCCGCCGGTGCGCTGCCGGGCGCGCCGATCCCCTTCGCGCCGCCGCGCGTGCCTCCGCCGGCGCCGCCATCGAAGCCCTCGCTCTCCGGCCAGGCTGCGGCACCACCCTCGGCCGCGGCGAGCTCCGCCCCCGCGCCGCCTTCGGCCGCGGCGAGCTCCGCCTCGGCGAATGCGCCCGCGCCCGCGCCACGAGCGACCGCAGCACAGCCGGCGGCGCCGAGCGGAGACCGCGACACGCCGACCCAGATGTACCTCGCCGGCGAGGCGCCGAGTGAGCACGACGAGGCGCCGGCCGGCTACTCGACCATGGCGCTGCCGGCGACCGACGCCGGCGCCGCCCTGGTGGACGCGCTCGCGCGTCCGCAAGCTCCGGCGCCGGCCGCGCTGTCGAACGAGGATCGCACCGCGATCATCGGCGGGCCCGCAGCGCTGGCCGCTCCGCCGCTCTTCGACCCTCGCGTCACGGGCTCGGGCGCCGCGGTCGGGCTCGGCGTGGCGTCGAGCGTCGGACCGGCGAGCGTCGGCCCGGCGAGCGTCGGGCCGGGCAGTGATCGCAGCTCGCTCGCCGACGTCGGGAATACGACGGGCTCCGGACGCGCGCTGGATCCACGCGCCTCCTTCGTGCAGTCGCCCGGCCCACTGCAGTCGGGCGCAGGCCAGCCAGGGTCCGGCGCGGAGCACCCCAAGCCGCACGCCGCAGCACTGCAGAGCTCGATCGACCGCGCGCTGGATCAGCTCGGCTCGCGTGGCAACGAGCTCGGGCGCACGCTGATGCTGAGGTTCCGCGCGGCCTCGCAGGAGACGCAGCTCGTGGTCGTCATCGTGGGCGCCGCCGGCTGCGCCTTCGTGCTCGTGATCCTGCTCTACCTGCTGCTCGCCTGAAGACGTGACCAGAGATGCCAAACAGCGCTTGGGTACAGGGCCCCGAGCGCGGCGCGCGGCAGCCGAAGACAGAGAATTCTTCCCCGACGTCTCCGCACTTCTCGATTTCTGACGAACGACAAGTCGTAAAAAGCCGAACCCCTGGGTTCGGCTTTTCCGGACAGACACCGAGCCCGCGGCGCGCTCTGCTCGCCGAGGGCGGCGGCATGTCGGGCGGACGCGAGCGCCCGCCCGACCCACGGTGGCGCGAGATCAGGGCGCGGGCTCGTGTGGGGGCGACATGCCGTCCGGCGCGATCGCGTCCCAGCCGGTGGCGCGCGCGAGCTTCGCGAGCGCGAGATCGAGCTCCATCGTCGCGTTGAGCACGTTGAAGCGGCCCATCGCGTAGGCCTTCGCGGGCTCGAGCAGCTCCTTGTCCTCGACCGTGCCGACGTCGATGCCTTGCTGCACCCGGATGAGCCAGCGCCGCGCGTACTGCACGCTCTTGGTGTAGGCCACGACGCGCCGCTGCCAGTCGACCACCTCCGCGTGCGCGGTGCGCACCTCCGCCTCGACGCCTCCGGTCGCGTAGCTCGAGAGCGCGCGCATGCCGCTGAGCTCCGCCTCCGCCTGCCGCAGCTTCGCCGCGCGCGGGAGGAAGTCGAGGTTCCACTGGAAGACGATCGCCGCGCCGTAGCGGAAGAAGTTGCCCGGGTCGTTGACGAAGGGGTTCAGCTGGTCGTCGATCTCGGGCGCGGCCGACAGGCCGGCGGAGAGCCCCACGCCGACGTCGGGATAGAACGAGGCCTCCGCGAGCCTCACCTGCGCCTCGCGGGCCATGAGCCCGGCCCGGGCCTGCGCGAGCTCGGGGCGGTGCTTCACAGCGGCCTCGAGGTAGCGATCCACGCCGAGCAGCTCGTGCGAGGGCGCGACGAGCGGCAGATCGAGCACGTCGAGCTCGGGCAGCCCCGTGAAGAAGCGCAGGCCCGAGAGCGCGACCAGGATGAATCGATCGGCCTCCGCCTCGCGCACGTGGAGCTCGCTCGAGAACGTTTGCAGGCGCAATAGATCGATCGGGTCGGCCTCTTCGGCCTCGACCTTCTCGGTGAGCGCCTTCTCCGCCGCGTCGAGCTGCTTGCGCACGTCGACCAGGAGCAGCTTGGCGTCGCGCGCGAGCTGCAGCCCGTAGAAGGCGCGGCGCACCTCGAGGCGGACGAGATCGCGCTCCTTCTCGACCGCCGCCTCGTGCACCTTCACGTTGGCGGCCGCGGCGTCCCAGAGGTGGCCGATCTTGCCGAAGGTCCAGAGGGGCAAGACACCCTCGACGCCGACGCGCCAGGCCATGCCCACGCTGCTCGTGAGCGAGACGTCGGTGTTCGGGCTGTAGATGTGGCTGCCTCGGATCTCCGGGACGAGCGCGACCCCGCCCGTCGCGCGGAACTGGCTGAAGGGGGCCCAGTGGGCTTCGTCGAGCTGCGCGCGCACCATGCCGAGCTTGGCGCGCGACTCGAGGATCTGCGGGTGGTGGCGATCGGCGAGCGCGAGGATGCGCGGCAGGTCGAGCTCGTATTTCGAGGGCACGCGCTCCGGCTCGGCTGCGGCGGCCGCTTCGACCGGGGCCGCGACCGCAGCGGGCGGGCTGTGCGCGGGCGGGCTCGGCGCGGGCTCGGCCGGCTGCGCGCGGAGCTCTCGGCTGCCCAGCCAGAGCGCGACGAGCAGGGCCACCTCGGCGCCGCGCCGCTTCTTCGCGGCCGACGCCCAGGACGGTCTGTCGGCGCCGGGGCTCACGGTGGCGGACGGTATCACGACTCCCCCTCCCGCTCGGCTGGGCTCGCGCCGGCCTCCGCAGCCTGAGCCGCGAGCCTGCGCAGGATGCGACGGAAGTTCGCGCGGTCCATGCCGGAGGCCCTCGCGGCCCGAGAGACGTTGCCCCCCGCGTGCGCGAGCATCGCCCGCACGTAAGACTGCTCGAACTCGGCGAGCGCACGCGCGCGCGCCTCGGTGTAGCCGAGATCGACCGGCGCCGAGGGAGGCTCGCCCCCGGCCGAGAGGCCGAGGCACCGCGCGGTGATCGTCGGGCCGCTCGCCGAACCGAGCGCTCGCACGATGCGCGCCTCGAGCTCGGGCAGGTTGCCGGGGAGCGGCGCGCGCCGGAGCGCTCGCAGCGCCTCGAGCCCGAAGCTCCGCGCCGGCAGGCCGAGCTTCTCGCTCTGTGCCCTGGCGATCATGCGCGCGAGCACGGGCAGGTCGTCGGCCCGCGCGCGCAGAGGAGGCACGTCGACGAGGTGGACCGCCAGCCGGAAGTAGAGCTCGCTCGAGAGCTCGCCTCGCTCGCGCCTCGCGCGGAGCTCGGGGGTGGCGGTGGCGATGAAGCGAGGGTCGCGGCGCATGAGCAGCGCCGTGGCCTGCGGCTCGAGAGCGCGCGGCAGGCGATCGAGATCGGCGAGCAGCAGCGTGCCGCCGTGCGCCTCGGCGGCGAGCCCGTCGTCGGCGAGCAGCTCCGCGAGCCTGGGCTCGTCGAGCGCGCCGACGGGCAGCACCACGAAGGGCCCGCTCGAGCGCGCGCTCTCCGCGTGGACCCAGCGCGCGAGCGCCTCCCGCCCGGTGCCTGGCTCGCCGAGCAAGAGCAGCGGGGCCTCCGTCGCGGCCGCGTCGGTGAGCGCGCGCATCGCGACGCGCATGCTGCGCGAGGCGGCCACGATCGCCGGCGCCCTCGCCTGCCCCTCGCGCGTCCGCGCGCGGCGCAGCTCCGAGAGCTCGCGTGCG
>CALKVW010000060.1 GCA_938004785.1 uncultured Polyangiaceae bacterium | reverse complement strand
GTCGAGATGCGAGCGGTCGAGTCCGTCCCGATCGGGGCGCCGTCGTCCTGGGCGGAGGCTCCGCCTGGCTTGACTATTCAATCATTAGGTTGAATACTTGATCCGATGAGCACGCCGCACCGGCGCTTCAAGGACGCGATCTACGAGCAGCTCGGGCGGGTCGGCAAGGCCGTGTCGGCGCCCAAGCGGCTCGAGCTGCTCGACCTCTTGTGCCAGGGCCCACGCACCGTCGAGGCGCTCGCCGAGCAGGCCGCGCTCTCGGTCGCGAACGCTTCGCAACACCTGCAGGTGCTCCGCGCAGCGCGCCTCGTCGACGCCGAGAAGAAGGGCCTCTACGTCGAGTACCGGCTGGCCGACGACGAGGTCTGTCGCTTCTTCGTCGCGCTGCGCAAACTCGCCGAGGCCCGCCTCGCGGAGGTCGAGCAGGTGAGCCGCGCGTACTTCGATCGCCGCGGTGCGATGGACCCCGTCGAGGGCAAGGAGCTGCTGCGCCGCGTGAAGGCGGGCGAGGTCACGGTGCTCGACGTGCGCCCCGACGAGGAGTACCGCGCCGGCCACATCCCGGGTGCGCTGTCGATCCCCGTGGGAGAGCTCCGAGCCCGACTGAAAGAGCTGCCGAGGGGCCGCGAGGTCGTCGCCTATTGCCGCGGGCCGTATTGCGTCATGGCCGTCGAGGCCGTGGAGCTGCTCCGCAAGAAGGGCTACGAGGCCCACCGCCTGGAGCAAGGCGTCGCCGACTGGCGTGCCCGCGGCTGGCGCGTGGAGCGAGAGGAGGCCCGATCGTGAGCGACGTACGCCTCGGCCTGCGCGAGAACCTCGGCCAGTTCTCCCTGCTCGTCGTCGTCAACGCCTTCGTCGGCGCGATGGTCGGCATGGAGCGGACCATCCTGCCGCCGATCGCGGAGCAGGAGTTCCACCTCTCGGCGAAGACGGCCGTCCTGTCCTTCATCGTCGTCTTCGGCATCACGAAGGCGCTGACCAACTACCTCGCGGGCAGGCTCTCGGATCGCTTCGGCCGCAAGCACGTGCTCGTGGGAGGCTGGCTGGTCGCCGCGCCGGTGCCGTTCCTGCTCATGTGGGCGCCGAGCTGGGCCTGGGTGCTGATCGCGAACGCGCTGCTCGGCGTGAGCCAGGGGCTCACCTGGTCGACGACGGTCATCATGAAGATCGATCTCGCCGGGCCCGCGAAGCGCGGGCTCGCGATGGGGCTCAACGAGTTCGCCGGCTACTTCGCCGTCGCCGGGAGCGCGCTCGCGACGGGCTTCGTCGCGGCGCGGTACGGGCTCCGCCCCGAGCCTTTCTACATGGGCGTGGGCTTCGTGGTGGTCGGCTTGCTGCTCTCGGTGGTGCTCGTGCGCGAGACCCACGGGCACGTCGCCCACGAGCTGAAACTCGGTTCCGCGAGCGACGCGAAGCCGCTGAGCTCCCGCGAGGTGTTCGTCTTGACGAGCTTCGAGGACCGCGACCTGTCGTCGATCAGCCAGGCCGGGCTCGTCAACAACCTCAACGACGGCATGGCGTGGGGCCTGTTCCCGATCGTCTACGCGACCCGAGGCATGAGCCTCGCGCAGATCGGCACGCTGGCGGCGATCTACCCGGCCGTGTGGGGCATGGGGCAGCTCGTCACCGGCGCGGGCTCCGATCGCGTCGGGCGCAAGAAGCTCATCGTCGCAGGGAAGGTCTCCCAGGCGCTCGGCATCGCGGTCATCGCCTTCGGTGGCAGCTTCGAGGTCTTCGCCGCGGGCGCCGCGCTCATCGGGCTCGGCACTGCGATGGTGTATCCCACGCTGCTCGCCGCCATCGGCGACGTGGCGCACCCCTCTTGGCGCGCCTCGGCCGTGGGTGTGTACCGCCTCTGGCGAGACAGCGGCTACGCCGTCGGCGCCGTGCTGGCAGGCCTCATCGCGGACTCCTTCGGGCTCGTCGCGGCGACGCTGTCGGTGGCCGCGCTGAACCTGCTCTCCGGCCTCGAGGTCGCGGTCCGCCTGCGCGAGACGCTGCACCGGCCCGCGCGAGCGGCCACGACGGCGTCGACGGAGTGCGTGGAGCCCGAGGAGCTTCGAGGGCTGGCGGGTGCGATGATCGTCGACGTGCGCTCTCCCGAAGAGTTCGCGGAGCTCCACGTCGACGGCGCCATCAACATCCCGCTCGACTCGCTCGCGGCGCGTGCGTCGGAGCTCCCGAAGCACGCGGTGGTCGTCACGGTGTGCGGGAAGGGCGGAGGGCGCTCGGAGCGCGCCGCGACCGAGCTGCGCGCACTCGGCTTCGACGCCGCCCGCTCCCTGTGCGGCGGGACGCAAGCCTGGCGAGCGCTCGCCGCGAACCAGCCGGAGCCTCGACGATGACGAGCGACCCGATCTACCTCGACCACAACGCGACGACGCCGCTGCTCCCCGAGGTCGTCGACGCGATGCTGCCGTACCTGCGCGAGCACTTCGGCAACCCCTCGAGTGGGCACGTCTACGGCCTGCGCGCGCGGCGCGCGGTGGCCGATGCCCGCGCGCAGGTCGCCGCCTTGCTCGGCTGCGACGACGAGGAGCTGGTCTTCACGTCGGGTGGCACCGAGGCGAACAACCTCGCCATCCGGGGTGTGAGCGAGGCGCTCGGGGACCGCCGGCACCTCGTCACGTCGGTGATCGAACATCCAGCGACCGCCCAGCCCTGCCGCTGGCTCGAACTGCACGGCCAAGGCGTGACGCGCGTCGGGGTCGACGCCCGAGGGCGCGCCAGGCTCGAAGAAGCGCAGGCGGCGATCACAGGCGACACCTCGCTCGTCACCGTGATGCACTCGAACAACGAGACAGGAGTGCTGCAGCCGATCCGCGAGCTCGCCGAGCTCGCGCACGCGGCGGGCGCTTGGATGCACACCGACGCCGCGCAGTCGGTCGGCAAGGTCCCCGTGAAGGTACGCGAGCTCGACGTCGACCTGCTGTCGGTCGCGGGCCACAAGCTCTACGCGCCCAAAGGCGTGGGCGCGCTCTACGTGAAGCGCGGCACCCCACTCGCGCCCTTCACGCTCGGCGCCGGCCACGAGCACGGCCTGCGCCCCGGCACCGAGAACGTCGCCGCGATCGTCGGCCTCGGCGCGGCCTGCGAGCTGCTCGGGCGCGATGTCGAGCTCGCCGCTCGCACCGTGGCGGCGAAGCGCGACGCGCTCTGGGCCGGTCTCGGCTCGGCGATCCCGGGCTTGGCGCTCAACGGTCACCCCGACCTGCGGCTGCCGAATACGCTCAACCTGCGGTTTCCCGGTGTCTCGGGCGAGGCGCTGCTCGAAGCCACCCCTGAGATCGCGGCCTCTACCGGCTCGGCCTGCCACGCAGACCACGAACGCGCCTCGGCCGTCATCCTGGCGATGGGCGTCGCGCCCGAGCAGGCGCTCGGCTCGGTGCGCCTCACGCTCGGGCGCTGCACGACCGAGGACGAAGTGGCTCGGGCCGTCGAGGCGCTCGTGCGCACTTGGAAGCGCCTCTCCGCCTAGGCCGCGCTCGCTACGCGCAGCAGCCGTCCGGCAGGCGCCCGTCGGCGCGCGGTTCGTACGACAGCACGCGCCCACGCGCATCGAGGGCGATGTGGCAGCAGTCCTCGAGCGCCCTCCTGAGCTGCAGACGCCCGCGCTGCACCCGGGACTTCATGCCCGAGAGCGAGAGGCCGAGCATCTCGGCCGCCTGCTTCTGCGTCAGGCCCTCGAGCTCGACGAGCGTGAGCGCCTCGCGGTACGGCGACGGGAGCGACGCGACGAAGGGCGCCAGGTAGGCCGCCAGCTCCTCCTCCACGGCGCGGTCTGCGTCGTCGGGCTCGAGCGGCTCCTCTTCGCGACCCTCGCCGTCGAGCACGCGGTGTTTCGTGGCCACCCGCACATGGTCGACGATCGCGCTCCGGGCCAACTGGTAGACCCAGGGTCCGAAGCGCTCTTCGTCGCGCAGCCCCGCGAGGCCGCGCTGCATTCGGAGGAAGACGTCCTGCACGACGTCGTCGACGTCGGCCTCCGAGCGCAGCCGCCGCGCGACGAAGGGCCGCAGCTTCGACTCGAGCTCGCGCCACGAGCCACGTGCGGCCGGGTCGATCACGCCGAGGTCTCCGGCTCGCAGCAGGCCGGTGCGCAGCAGGGCTTCGCGCCGCCGGGCTTCACGGCCTCGATGCTGGCCGAGGCGACGTAGTTCTCGACGCCGGAGCCCGGGAGCCAGTCGCGGATGAACTCGCGGCTCGCTTCGTTCACGTCGACCCGGATGCTCTCGAAGCCGGCCACGCGGAGCAGCGCGCGCAGGGTCTCCACGCTCGCCGCGCCCGACACGCAGCCCGTGAGTGCGGCGACGTCGTTCTCGAGCGACTCGGGGAGCGCGCCCGTCTTCACGACATCCGACATCGCGAGGCGGCCTCCCGGCTTGAGCACGCGGAAGGCGTCGTGGAAGACGGCGCCCTTGTCGGGGCTCAGGTTGATGACGCAGTTGGAGAGGATGACGTCGACGGTGCCATCGGCGACCGGCAGGTGCTCGATCTCGCCGAGCCGGAAGTCGACGTTCGCTGCCCCGAGCTTCTGCGCGTTGGCGCGCGCCTTGGTCACCATGTCCGGCGTCATGTCGACGCCGATGACGCGGCCCGTGGGGCCCACCTGCTTGGCGGCGAGGAAGCAGTCGAAGCCGCCGCCCGCGCCGAGATCGAGCACCGTCTCGCCGAGCTTCAGGGCGGCGATGGCCTGCGGGTTCCCGCAGCCGAGGCCCATGTTCGCGCCCTCGGGGACGGCGGCCAGATCCTCCTCCGAGTAGCCGAGCGCGAGGCTCGCGTTCGCCCCTGGGCCGCAGCTCCCCGGCGCGCAGCAGCTCGCACCCGTCGTGGAGCGGGCGATGCTCCCATACTGCTCGCGCACCGCGGTGCGCACCTCGTCTTTGGACTGTTCGTTCATCGTGACCTCCTATCCCACAAGACGGGCACCTCGGCGAAAGGACGCAGCGGCTTCGGTTCGGCGCGGGCTGGCGCGGCGGATCTCATCGTCTTTTTACGATGAACCATGCCCCCTCGTACGTCAACCCAAGTCGTTCCCGCAGGCCCGGCGAGCAGCGTCGACCGTGGCGTCACCCTTCACGAGCCGAGCAGCCACTGGCCCGCAGCGGCGCTCGCGGCGACGACCAGCCACGGCGGGGCCTTCCAGTGCTCGAGCAGCGCGAACGCGAGCAGCGCCGCCACCACGTCGCGCGCCCCGTGCACGCCCTCGGTGATGACCGGCGTGTAGAGCGCGGCGAGCAGCACCCCGACGACCGAGGCGTTGGCTCCCGCGAGCGCGGCCTGCGCCCAGCGCTTGGCGCGCAGTCGGTGCCAGAAGGGCACCGCTCCTCCGATGAGCAGCCAGCCCGGGAGAAAGAGCGCGACGAGCGCCCAGAGTCCCGCGGCCCAGCGCGTGGGGCCGGACTCCATCGCCGTCCCCAGATAGGCGGCGAATGCGAAGAGCGGGCCGGGCAAGGCCTGCGCTGCGCCATAGCCTGCGAGGAAGGCGTCGTCGCCGAGCCAGCCGCGAGGCACGAGCTCGGCGCGCAGGAGCGGCAGCACGACGTGCCCGCCGCCGAAGACGAGCGAGCCGGATCGATAGAAGCCGTCGAAGACCGCGAGCTCGCGCGAGCCCGTGGCGGAGGCGAGCGCCGGCAGCGCGACGAGCAGCGCGAAGAAGGCGACGAGCGCCCCAGCCGCCACGAGGTGCGCGCGGGCACCGCCCTCGCCGGCGGGGCTCGGCCCCACGGCGACGGCGTCGCGGTAGAGCACGTAGCCGCTGAGCCCGCCGAGGGCGATCACGCCGAGCTGCGCCACGGCCCCCGGCACGGAGAGCAGGACGGCCGCCGAGGCGACGCAGATCGAGATGCGCGCACGATCGGTGCAGAGCTTCTTGCCCATGCCCCACACGGCCTGGGCGACGACCGCGACGGCGGCGAGCTTGAGCCCACGCAGCCAACCCGCGCCGCTCAGATCGGAGGCCCACGAGACCCCGTAGGCGAAGCCGATCATGAGCAGGGCCGAGGGCAGCGTGAAACACGCCGAGGCCACGAGCGCGCCGAAGAGCCCCGCGCGCTGCATGCCGAGCGCGAACACGACCTGGCTGCTCGCCGGGCCAGGGAGGAACTGACAGAGCGCGACGAGGTCACCGTAATGGGCGTCGTCGATCCATCGGCGCTTCTCGACGATCTCGGCGCGCAGATAGCCCAGGTGCGCAATGGGGCCGCCGAAGGAGAGGCAGCCGAGCCGCAGGAACGCGACCGCGACCTCGAGCAGGCTCCCCCTGCCCGGAGGCGCGCCCGTTCCGCTGCCGGGCGGCGAGCCTTGGTCCGAGGGCTCAGTCACCGCGCGCCGCCCCGCCAGAGGCGGTGATCGAGGGAGAGACGGTCGGCGCCGACGAGCGCGAGGAAGAGCGAACCGCAGAGCATCGACATGTCCGTCCTCGACTCGTGGAGGAAGGCCCAGAAGCCCGCCTTGGGCGCGAAGCTGTGAGCGAAGATCCAGTAGCCCCGCCCGAGCAGGATCGGCAGCTTCGTCGAAGCGAGCGCCACCACCATGTTCATCGCGAGCGGCAAGGCAGCGAAGCGGGTCGCGAGGCCGAGCAGCAGCATCGTGCCGCAGACGATCTCCACCACGCCGACGAAGGGGCCCATGAGCTCGGGCGCGGGGATGCCGATCTTGGCGAAGCGCCCGGCACCTTGCGACGAGGCGTAGAGGAACTTCTGGATGCCCTCCGACGCGAAGACGAGCCCCACGACGAAGCGGATGAGCACCGCTTGAGGCGGCGCGTCGGCGCGCAGCAGACGGCGTAGCTCCATTGGTAGATTCTACTTTCCGCCACCGAAGTGGCTGTGAGCAAAACCCC
>CALKVW010000059.1 GCA_938004785.1 uncultured Polyangiaceae bacterium | reverse complement strand
TGCGGTGCGCCCTGCGGTCGCTGCTGCTGCTCCGGTCGCGGGCCGCGCTGCTGCTGCGGTGCGCCCTGCGGTCGCTGCTGCTGCTCCGGTCGCGGGCCGCGCTGCTGCTCCGGTGCGCCCTGCGGTCGCTGCTGCGGCGGAGGCGGCGCCTGCGGCCCGCCGCGCAGACCGAGCGCGTCGCGGCGCTTGCGCTCGTCTCGGTCGGCGTCGTGGATCAGGTCGCGCACCGACTCGGTGCTCATGCGGCGCTGAGGCGGGCGATAGCGCCCGGTGAGGCGCGTGTCGGCCGTGAGCGCGTTGAGCTCGAAGAGATCCCACATCTCCTCGGCGTAGGGCAGCCGACGCGCGTTCGGCACCGAGCGCGCCAGGAAGCGGTGGAAGTTCTCCACGTCGCGCAGGAGCAGCCTGCGTGCGTTGGTGTTGCTCGCCGTGTCGACCGACTGCGGAAAGTCGATGATCACCGGGCCGTCGCTGCCGATGAGCACGTTGAACTCGGACAGGTCGCCGTGCACGACGCCGACGGCGAGCATGCGCACGACCTCTTGGATCACGCGTTGGTAGACGTCGTGGGCCGTGTCGGGGTCGAGGGAGAGATCGCTGAGCCTGGGCGCCGGGTTGCCCTCGTGGTCGCCGATGCACTCCATGACGAGCACGCCGTCGATGAAGATGTAGGGCACCGGCACACGCACGCCGCCCGCGTGCAGGCGGTGGATCATGTCCACCTCGGTGGAGCGCCAGGCGGCTTCGTCTTGGGCGCGGCCGTGCTTCGTGCGCTTGTGCATCGCGCGCTGGTCACGCGAATTCCGCGTGCGGCGCCCCTCGGTGTACTCCGCGCGGTTCTTGAAGCTGCGGTTGTGCGCCTCCTTGTACACCTTCGCGACGCACACCTCGCCGCGCGCCTCGACCAGGTAGACCTGAGCCTCTTTTCCGCTCATCAGCGGCCGGAGGACGCGCTGGATGATGCCGTCGTCGATGAGCGGGGCCAACCCGTCGGGCATGTGCACAGGGATCGCCGGGCACCCTACTCGATTCGCGGCGCGGCGAAATGCCGTGTGTGCGGGCCTCCGGCCTCAGGCCTGCGCGAAGTCCTTCGGCACGTAGAACAGGCTGCGGATCCCGAAGAGCACGGCGGCGCCGGCCATGAGCCCGGCGAAGAGCCAGAAGAACTGCGCGAGCGCGAGGCCGCCGAACTGCGCGACGAGGCCGGTGAGGATGTTGCCGGTCGCGACGGCGAGCAGCCAGAAGCCCATGACGGTCGACTTCATGCGCCGCGGGGCCTGCGTATAGGCGAACTCGAGACCGGTGATCGACACCATCACCTCGGCGAGCGTGATGAGCACGTAGGGCACGACCTGCCACCACACGCTCACCGTACCGGGCGCGGAGGCGTCGATGCGCTGCTGTACGAGCGCGACCGCGACGAAGGAGGCCGCGGCGAGCACCATGCCGACGGTGATGCGCCGGAGCGGCGTGGTCTTCACCCCGAGGCGCTCGGCGAGCCCGTAGAGCAGGTTCATGAGCGGGATGAAGATCATCACGAGCACCGGGTTGAGCGCCGGCACCTGCGAGGGGTCGAACTTCATGTCGCCCCAGAGGCTGAGGTCCATCATCTTCGACTGGCGGATCCACGACGAGGAGTGCTGGTCGAAGAGCGACCAGAAGATCGGGATCATGGGGAAGAAGATCGACACGACCTTGAGCACGGCCACCGTGCCCTCGACGACGTCGAGGCCGAAGTGCGCGACCGCGGGCGCGAAGAAGCGGCTCCTCGCGAGGCTCGAGGCGCTCGGATCGACCAGCTCGACGCGTGCAGCGTCGCCGCCACGCAGCGCGCGCGTCACCGACCAGATCATCACCGCGAGGAAGCCGTCGTCCGGGGCGCGGCGCTGGCGCTGGAAGAAGAGCGCGAGACCCGCGCCGAAGGTCGCGAGCGTGAAGCCGAGCAGGGCCGGCCACGACCAGGCGAGCACCTTGGCAGTCACGAAGAAGTGCGTGAACGACACGAACAGCAGCATCGAGCTGAGCGCGTCGAGCAGGCCGAGCCCGCCACCCGGCTTGGCCGGCACGTGCACGAACTTGTTGCGGCCCATCCAGAAGATCACCGTCGCGATGAACATGAGGATGCCCGGCACGCCGAAGGCCACGCTCGCGCCGTAGGTGCTCTTGAGCCAGGGGATGAGCAGCGTGGAGCCGAAGGAGCCCAGGTTGATGCTGAAGTAGAAGATCTGGAAGATCGAGCGCACACGGAACCAGTTGTTGGTGCCGAACTGATCTCCGACGTTGGCCGAGACGCAGGGTTTGATGCCGCCCGAGCCGACGGCGATGAGCCCTAGGCCGACGTACATGCCGAGCAGGGTGTCGTCGGCGACCGCGAGCACCGCGTGCCCGGCGCAGTAGACGAGCGAGAGGCCGAGGATGACGCGGTACTTGCCGAGGAAGCGGTCGGCGAGCACCGCGCCGAGCATGGGCACGAGGTACACGCTGGCCTTGAAGAAGTGCATGTCGCCGGTGGCGAGATCGTCGGCGCGCTTCTGCACCTCGCCGGCGAGCACGTACAGCGACGAGAGGTGCACGAAGAGGATCGCGCGCATCCCGTAGAAGCTGAAGCGCTCGCAGGCCTCGTTGCCCACGATGTACGGCACGCCCGGCGGCCAGCCGGTGGTCTCGTGGTCGGGCGTCGTACGTCGGGTGCTCACCGGGCAGGGCTACGCGACACGGGCCGCGAGGCCAAGTGCTACGGCGCGAGCGCGAGGGTGCGAGCGGAGCTCACCCGTCTCGCCCCATGCGAACTAGGATCGGCGCCATGAGCGGCCCGGCCGACGACGAGCCTCGCTTCCTCGCGCGCACGACCCAGCTCGCGGTGTCGAGCACGGCCTTGGGGGCCACGATCCGAGCGCTCCCGGTCACGTTCTCGGACGTCGACACCGAGGCCTTGCCGCGCATCTCGCTCGGGCCCCAGTACGCAGAGGTCGGCGCGCGCCTGGAGCAAGCCTCGGATCTCGTGCTACGCGCCACGCTGGGGGAGGGCGGCATGGGCAGGGTGCACCTCGCGGAGCAGCGCTCGCTCGCGCGCGAGGTCGCCGTGAAGACGCTCAAACCAGGCGCTCCACCTTCGGTCGCACAGGCGCTGCTGCGCGAGGCGCGCGTGACCGGGCTGCTCGAGCACCCGGGCGTCATCCCCGTGCACGCGCTCGGGGTCGACGCCGACGGGCACCCCGTGCTCGTGATGAAGCGCGTCGAAGGAGCGAGCTTCGGCGCGAGCCTGGGCGGCGCACCCCAGCGCGGCGCAGCGCTCGCGAGCGCGGTCGAGACGCTCATGCGCGTATGCGACACGGTCGAGTTCGCGCACAGTCGCGGCGTCCTCCACCGCGACATCAAGCCCGAGAACATCATGGTCGGAGGCTTCGGCGAGGTGTACCTGCTCGACTGGGGCATCGCGACGACGCACGAGGCGCAGGACACCTCACTCGTCGGCACGCCGGTCTACATGGCGCCGGAGATGGTGCTCGGCGAGGCGGTCGACCAGCGCACCGACGTGTACCTGCTCGGCGCCACCTTGCACGAGGTGCTCACCGGCGCGCCACGGCACGCGGGGCGCACGGTCGTCGAGGCCGCCCACGCGGCGATGCTGTCGGAGCCGGTCGTCTACGACCGGGACGTCGACGAGGGCCTCGCGGCGCTCTCGAACCGCGCCACGGCGCGCGATCCGGGAGAGCGGCCGTCGAGCGCGGCGGCCTTCCGCGCAGAGCTCGCGGCCTACCTGCGGCACCGCAGCGCGCGAGCCTTGGCCGAGGCGGCGCTCTCGCGCGTGGCAGAGCTCGAGGCCGTGCTCGGCGCTGGGGGTGCGCCGGCGGATCTCGCGGCCGCGTACCGCCTCGTCGCCGAGGCTCGCTTCGGCCTCACGCAGAGCCTGGCCGAGTCGTCGTCGCTGGCCTTCGCGCGCGACGGCATGCGCCGCTGTCTGCGCGCGGCGGTGGAGCTCGAGCTCCGTCAGGACCACGTGGAGAGCGCGGCTGCGCTCCTGCGAGAGCTCGACGCTCCCGACCGAGAGCTCGAAGCACGCATCGAGGCCGGGCGCGAGAAGCTCGCCGCACGCGACCGCGAGCAGGCGCGCCTCGTGCAGCTCGAGCGCGATCTCGACCCTTCGCGCGAGGCCAAGCGACGCACGGCGCCGCTGGTCGTCATCTGGGTCGTGTTCACGTCGATCGGCGTGTACCTGTCGACCGGCGCGGAGCGCGTCTCGCCGAAGAACCTCGTGATCGCCGCCTTCGTGGGCGCGGTGTTCGTCGGCGTGGGCTTCTACGCGCGGCGCAACAGCGTCGGCATGAGCAACGCGTTCAACCGCCGCGCCGCGGCCTTCCTCATCGTCGCGAGCGTCGCCGCGCTCGCGAACCGGCTCGTCGCGTGGCACTCTGGGCGCCCCGCGCACGAGACGGTCGCGGTCGACCTGCTCTGCTTCGCCGTCGTCGCTGCGGCCGGTGCGATCACGCTGCTGCCGAGCCTCGCGCTGTGCGCGCTGCCTCCCGTCGTGGGCATCGTCGCGCTGCTCGCGCTGCCCGCGCACGCCGGCCCGATCTTCACCGCCACCGCTTCGTCGATGATCCTCGTGGGCGCGGCGGTGCTCGCGCGCACCGAGAGGCCGAGCTGAGCATGTGCGCGCGCCTCTCGCGTCGAGTGCCTCGATGCTGAGCCCCGAAGCGCGAGCGTGGGTGCTCGAGGCCACCGGTGCCGAGCGCGTCGGGAGCGTCGAGCACGTGCAGTCGCTGTGGAGCGGCTACGGCGCGATCTGGCGCGCCGCGCTCGAGGGCGCCCGGGCGCCTTCGGTGATCGTGAAGGACGTGCGGCCTCCCGCCGTCGCCGAGGCGGACGCGTCGCACCGACGCAAGGCGCGCTCCTACGACGTGGAGTGCGCTTTCTACGCCGAGTATGCGGCGCGCTGCCCCGAGGGCGCGCGCGTCGCCCGGCCCTACGCGCAGCGCAGGCACGAGCGAGGCTGGCTGCTCGTGCTCGAGGACCTCGACGCCGCCGACTACGCACGACGCACGCGCGCGCGCGCGCGGCACGAGCTCGAGGCCTGCCTGCGCTGGCTGGCGAGCTTCCACGCGCGCTTCGTCGGTGAGGCGCCGGAGGGGCTGTGGGACGAGGGCAGCTACTGGCACCTCGGCACGCGCCTCGAGGAGCTCGAGGCGCTGCGCGATCCCTCCTTCGCGCCTCGCGCGCACGAGCTCGATCGGGCGCTCTCGTCCGCGCGCTACCGCACGCTGATCCACGGCGACGCGAAGCCCGCGAACTTCTGCTTCTCGCCGGGCGGCGAGCGCGTCGCGGCGGTCGACTTCCAGTACGTGGGCGGCGGCTGTGGCATGCGCGACGTCGCTTACCTGCTCCACGGCAGCGTGTCCGGTCAGGAGCTCCGGCGCTTCGTCGAGCTCTACTTCGCGGCGCTCGGTGCGGAGCTCTCGCCCACGATCGACGCTCGAGCGCTCGAAGCCGAGTGGCGCGAGCTCTACGACGTCGCCACGGAGGACTTCGAGCGCTTCCTACGAGGCTGGCGCTACTGACCCCCGTCCGAGCCTCGAGATTTGGCAGGCCCCCCCAGGCCTGCAGTGGTCGGGGCGAGAGGATCTGACCCGGAGTGGACGGAGTCCTCGAGGGGCAGACGAGCAAAGCGAGTCGGCCCCCCGAGGACGAAGTCCACGGAGGGCCGAAGCCTCGAGAGATGGAGGGAGCTTGCTCCCTCAGTGGTCGGGGCGAGAGGATTTGACCGTTCCTGTACGGAGTCCGCGAAGCCGGACGAAGTCCGAGCGAAGCGGACGAAGTATCAGGAACGGCCGAAGCCTCGAGATTTGGCAGGCCCCCCCAGGCCTGCAGTGGTCGGGGCGAGAGGATTTGAACCTCCGACCCCCTGGTCCCGAACCAGGTGCGCTACCAGTCTGCGCTACGCCCCGAACCTGGCCACGACGCTCACGCGCCCTGACGCGGCGCGAACACTGGTCGGAGCGAGCTTGAATGTCAAGCGCTTGCGTCAGCCGACGCAGAGTGGGAGAGCCCGGGCGATGTCGAGCCGCCTCTTCGAGCCTCTCACGCTCCCCTCCGGCGCCGTGCTGAAGAACCGCGTCGCGCTCGCGCCGCTCACCAACCAGCAGAGCCACGAGGACGGCACGCTGAGCGCCGACGAGGAGCGCTGGCTCCTCCGTCGCGCTCGTGGCGGCTTCGGCCTCGTCGAGACCTGCGCGGCGCACGTCTCGCGCGAGGGCCAGGCCTTCGATCGGCAGCTCGGCATCTTCGACGACGCGCTTTCCTCGCGCCTCGGCGAGCTCGCCGCGGGCATCCGCGGAGCAGGCGCGCTCGGGATCGTGCAGCTCCACCACGGCGGCGTGCGCGCGCCGTCCCGGCTCACGGGCGAGCAACCCTGGAGCGCGAGCGCCTTCACGGAGGAGCGTGAGGGCTTCGAGGTGCCGCGCGCCGCGAGCGAGGAGCTCATCGAGGCGACGATCGAGCGCTTCGCGGCCGCCGCCGAGCGCGCCGCCAGAGCCGGCTTCGGCGGCGTGGAGCTGCACGCCGCGCACGGCTACGTGCTCTCGCAGTTCCTCAGCCGCACGATGAACCAGCGCGTCGATCGCTGGGGTGGCTCGCTCGAGAACCGCGCGCGCTTCTTGCTCGAGAGCCTGCGCGCCTCACGCCAGCGCACGCCTCGCGGCTTCACGATCGGCGTGCGCCTCTCCCCGGAGAACTTCGGCTTGGCGCACGGCCTCGACCTCGACGAGACGATCGAGGTCGCCCGCATGCTCTCGAGCGAGGGGCTCGACTTCTTGCACCTGAGCCTCTGGGACGTGAGCAAGAACACCCAGAAGTACCCCGAGAAGCACGCGCTGCCGCTCTTCCGCGCCGCACTGCCGGGCGTGCCGATCCTCGCCGCCGGCAAGGTGTGGACGCTCGCCGAGGCCGAGGCAGTGCTCGAGCTCGGCGCGGACGTCGTCGCGCTCGGGCGCGCGGCGATCCTCAACCCCGAGTGGCCCGAGCGCGCGCGCGATCCGGCCTGGCAACCCAGGCGTCCTCCGCTCACACCCGCCGAGTACGCCGAGCTCGACCTCGGCCCCCACTTCGTGAGCTACCTGCACAAGTTCCGCGACATGGTCGCGCAGCCCTGAGCGAGCCCACACTGCACGAGCCCGGGCGGCGCGCGGGTGCGCTCCCCCCGGGCCTCGAGCTCGCCTGCGCAGCGTGGGCGCCTCAGCGACCCTTCGCCTTCAGCGCCGCGAGCGACTCGCAGCCCCAGCTCACGCCCGGGCACGACTTCTCGTAGAGCGAGCGCGCCGCACCGAGATCCCGCGGCTTGCCGAGCAAGGCGTGCTCGTGCAGGTAGCCGAGACCCCAGCAGGTGTAGGCGTTGCCACCCGAGCAACCGCGCTCGAAGATCTGAACCAGACCACCCTGCTCGGCGCGACGCAGGTAGGTCGAGGCGCGGTCGGCGTCGGGGCGCACCCCGCGACCGTCGCGGTACGACACCAAGGCGTTGAAGCAGCCTTGCGCGTCCCCGCCGTTGCACGACCACACGAACAGCTCGGCTGCCTTGGTCTGATCTCGCTGGATGCCCGTGCCCATGTCGAGCACCGCACCCAGGTTGTTGCAGCCGTCGGCGTCGCCGCTCTCGCAGGCGCTCAGGAAGAGGCGCGCCGCGCGCGAGGTATCCTTCGCTACCCCGGCGCCGTAGAAGTACGCCACACCCAGGCGGGAGCACGAGTACGCGACCCCCTGCGAGCAGGCCTTCTCGTGGAGCTCGTTCGCGCGGTCGGTTCCGTCGAGCAGCACGGCGGCGATCGTGCAGCTCTGTGCGTCGCCTCGGGTGCACTGTTCGAGGCACTCTGCCTGGTCGCTCCCCGAGCAGCGGTAGGGCGCGGCCTTCTCGGCGGTGCACTTGCCTTCGCTCGCGACCATGCCATCGGGGCAAGCCATCTCGGCGGCCAGCTCCTTGGGCATGGGGCCCGACGCAGCGGGCGCCGAGGAGCCGCTCTCCAGGGCGATGAGCTCGAGGCGGATGACCGACGAACACTGCGAGGGCGCGCGCTCCATGCCGGGCTGCACGCTGCCGCAGGCCGAGAGCTCGCCGTCACGTCGCTCGAGCTGCTTGGCGCTCGAGCTGCCGGCGCTCACGCCGGCACCGAAGACCTGGGCGGCGGTCCGCAGCTTGCCCTTGGTCCCGCTCGACATCGCGAACGCGCCCACGAAGGCCCCCCGCACGATGTGGGTCGCTGCCTCGCAGCCCTGCCCCTCCAAGCGGTCGCGGCCGACGGCAGACACCGTCGTCCGCAGCTTGCCGCTGTGCACCATCGCGAGCTCCAGCGCGAGCCCTCGCTCCAGCTCAGCACCGAGGTCGACCGCGATCGCCGCGCCGCCGAGCGGGAGGTTTGCGCGGATCTCGTCGACGTTCGTGAGCTGGATGACCTCCTCGCGTCGGCTCATGCCGAGGAAGCCGTAGCCCCCGGTCGTGCGGCAACCGGGGATGAGCCGCAGCTTCCCGCACCGGTACTCGACGACCGCCACGCCGTCGTGCATGGCCTCCTCGAGGTCCATGCGGTCCTGGGTCGACCAGTCGAGCACGAGCGGCGTGCCGCGCACGCCAGGCTCGCGACAGACGGCGTCTTCGCCTCCCTCTCCGAGCACGTTGCCAACCGTCGGCGTCTCGGGACGCACCAACTCACCACCGGACGGCATGGAGGGGCACCCCGCAAGCACGGCCACCGAGAATGCGGACACACGACGCAACCATTCCAACATGGCACGGGATGCTGCCACGACCTGGCGCGCGAGCGGAACGCGAATTCGACCGCCGGGCGCGCGGGGCTCAGGCCACGGGGAGCCCCCCTTACTCCGGCGGGCGGCCGCTCACTCCGGCGGGCGGCCGCTCACTTCGGCGGTCGACCCTTCGCGACGAGCGCGTCGAGCTCCTTGCAGGCCTCGGCCACGCTCGGCCGGAGGCACTCCTTGCGGTTCGCAGGGAAGGACTGCCCACCTCGCGCGGTGTCCAGGGTGTCTTCTAGGTTGCGCCCGGTGTCGACCGTGAGCCAATGGTAGCGCGCGAGGCGTAGGCAGGGCGCGTGGTCGCGCTCGAAGCCCGAGCGTTGGCAGGCAGAGGCGGCGTAGTACCAAGGCGCGCTCGCGCTGCGTACGCGGCCTTCGCCCGGCTCGTGCAGCGCCGCCAGTCGATCGCAGGCGCGTGGCGCGTACTCGCCTTGGCGTGGTCCGTCGCGCCACTCCGCCGCCGGGCGCGTGGGCGGGCAGGCCAGCTCGTAGAGCGCACGCGCCCTCGCTTCGTCCTTCGCCACGCCGCGCCCCTCCTCGTAGGCCCTTCCGAGCTGGTAGCAGCCCTCGGCCTCGCCGTCGTCGCAGCCTGCAGCCGCGAGCGCGAGCCTGCGCTGGTCGCTCTCGGGCAGGAGGCTCGCCGCCTCTCCGCAGCTGCAGCTGCCCTGCTCGCAGGCCTCGGCGAGCACCCCGCCCATCTCGTGGCGCAGCTTCGTCACCGCCTCGAGCGGGTAGAGCGAGCGGTCGAGCATCATCGCCACCTCCTCGCACTCGAGGGTCTCCCTGCAGACGGTCAGCATGCTCGCGTAGAGCTCGGCCGGGAGCTCGCTCTTGGGCTTGGCGTCGCGTGCGTAGAGCGCGCTCACGAAATCGTTGCAATACCACCAATGTGAGGAAGACCTGCATTGCTTCCGGTTCTCCTCGAGCATCGCGAGCCCGACGCCCTTGCGCGTGAGCTTCTGGTAGCGGTAGAGCGCGCTGTCCTCGACGCGGCTGCGCGCGCGCAGGTCCTCGGCCCAGTGGGTGGGGTGGTTGCGGCTCGTCTCGGCGCGCTCCGCCAGGCTGCAGGCTTCGTCGTCGCCGAGCTCGCAGGCGCGATCGATGTAATGCTGGAACCTCAGGGCGTCGTGGTCGGTGTCCTGCGCGATGCGCTTGATGCGCGGGCGCTCCGGACCGCGATCGACTCCACAGCCCGCGGGCGCGCCATAACCACGGTAGCGGTCGGCCATCGCGCGGCAGGCCTGCACCTCCCCCGAGGCGCAGGCGGCGTCGTCGCGCCGGGCGAGCTCTGCGGGCGCGGTGCGCTGGAGCTTCGGGAGGGCTGGGTCTTCCGGAATGGCCTCGGCGCTCGTGCTGGCCGCCGGGGTCGCGGTGTTGCTCGAGCTGACGCTCGGAGGCGGCGTGGGCGCCGTCGTCGCGCCGTCGCCGCAGCCGGCGCCGTAGGCGACGCCGACCGCGACGAGCGCCAGAACGGCGGAGGCGCTCGCGGGGCGCTGGGGCCGAGGCCGGGGCGGCCTCATCGCAGCACGACCTTCGGCTGGGGCTCGGCCTCGGGCCATTGGATGTCCAGCAGATACGAGGGCTCGGCCCATACACCCTCGTATTCACCGCCGGAGATCTCGTAGATCTGGAATACGCTCGGCGAGCCAGGGCGCATCGGCGCGATGATCTGCGCCATGGGTTTGTCGGCGAAGAACCCGCCCTCAGGCGTGGGGGTGACCCACAGGAGCACGCCCTGGTGGGGCCCGGCGAGCTGACGAATGGCCGCGGCGGACAGGTCGCAATTGAGCTTGAGCCACTCACGCACCAGGTAGGCGCGGCAGCGCCGCGAGGCGCTCGACGAGGCGCGCGTGGGCGCGACCATCGGCGCATTGCGCCACTCCTCGGGCTTGGGGGGCTCGCTCTCCTCGCGCGGAATGGTGTGGTTCGCGAGCGGCGAGGGTCGAGGTCGCTCGGGTGCGCGGCGCTTGGGAGCGGCGCTCGCCGAGGCCGAAGCCGTGAGCGAAGGCGGAGAGCTCGACGCCGCGTTGCCGAGCATCGCCAGGCTGGCCGCGGCGAAGAGCGACATCGGGGCGAAGGCGTGTGCGAGCCTCATCACAAGGTCTCCAGGTAGGCGACGAGGGCCTTCTTGTCCTCGGCCGAGAGGTGGCTCGTGCGGCCCATGCGGTCGGCGTTCTTCTCGACGAGCTCGAGCAGCGTGGCGTAGCGACCGTCGTGGAAATAGGGCGGGCTGCCGCCGACGAAGAGCAGCGAAGGGGTCTTGAAGGCCTCGTTGGACTCGCGCACGAAGCCCCTCGGAGGCGGTGGCGCGGGGAGGAGCGGCACCACGCTGCGATCGGTGTAGCCGGTCGCCGCCACGTGGCAGCTCGAGCACATCGCCTCTTTGCTCTCGAAGATCGCCTTGCCACGAAGGGCCTCGGCGCTCGGCTCGGCTTTGGCGCGAGGCGGGGCGACGAGCCCCTCGCGCAAGAACTTCACGAGGTGCCCGGCGCGCGCGACCGCCAAGGAGTCGGCGTTCCAATCGCTGGACCACCTGTGCAGCGTGAAGCCGGCGACGAGGCGAGCGGGCAGGTCCTTGCTCTCGCCGTGCCAGCCATAAGGCCCCTGCGCCGCGACACGCGCGACGAGCATCGGCGTCTGCCGCGGGTGGCCTGCGGCGCTCACCCTGCCCGGCTCGCCGCGGACCTCTTCGGACTTCACCTTCCAGCGTTGCATGAGCGCGTCGGCCTGCGCCTCGTGGCCGACGAAGTTCACGAAGGGCTCCCTGCCCGACATGAAGGAGTCGCTCTGGTCGTCGGGCGCGAAGCGGACCTCGTGCCAGACGTGGCCGTCTTCGCGCCCCTCCGGGTGGCAGCCCGCGCAGGCGAGCTTGCCGCTCATCACGCCGTCGGTCGCGTTGTAATAGAGGCGTCGCCCCAACGACATGCTCTCGTCGGCCTCGCCTGCGACGAGC
Organism: uncultured Polyangiaceae bacterium; assembly: GCA_938004785.1. Taxonomy (GTDB): domain Bacteria; phylum Myxococcota_A; class Polyangia; order Polyangiales; family Polyangiaceae; genus CALKVW01. Next base: position 48,670 of record CALKVW010000059.1, on the reverse strand, counting down.
TTCAGCGCCGGAGGAGGGACCGAATGGTATTGGCCGTCGCCTCGGGCGAGCGACACCATGACGACCTCGTCGGTCGAGCGGCAATGCACGTAGGCGGCGGCTTCGTCGCTCGAGAGCGCGATGCCCGAGGGTGCACCACAGCGCGTGGCGACGTCGTAGTAGGTCTCGCGGTGGATCGTGATCTTGTGGCGGCGGATCACACCGAAGCTGGGGTCGCTCAGCTGCGCGTCGAGCTCGACGAGCTCGTCCGTGCCCTCGCTGGCCACGAGCAGCGTCTCTTCGCTCGGCCGGAGCACCGCGGCCCGGGGCTGCACGAAGGCGTCGGCGCCCAGCTCGCTGTGCGGCATCACGCCCGGCGACCAGGGCCGCCCCTTCTCGACCTGCTCGAAGAGCGCGTTGCGCGTCTTCGGCATCGCGGGCTTGAAGCGGCCGGAGAGCGCGCGGTCGGGCTGGCCCTCGCGGCCCGGCAGGAGCACGTCGACCGCCGGGGTTCCCCACCAGGCGTCGCCACCCAGCGCGCCGAGCGCGTGCCGGGGGAAGTACACGCGGTCGCCTGCCGCATTCGCCACGGCCGCATAGCCGAGCGAGGCGGAGAGCTCGACGCCGGCAGGGGAGCGGAGCGGCGCCGCCGGCAGCGCCACGGAGCTCGCGGTGGGCGCCTCGCCGGCGAGGCCGTCGACGCGCGTCACGCCGCTGCCGACGAGGTGCGAGACGTAGGCGCGATCGCCGCTGGGCATGACCGCGATGCCTCGCGGCTCGCGGCCGACGTCCAGGGTGGCGATCACCGTGAGCTTCTCGAGATCGATCACGCTGAGCTTGGCCGTCCATGCGCTCGTGACGATGGCGCGCCGCTCGTCGGGGGTGATCGCGATCCCCCAGGCGTCGCCGGGCAGCGCGACGCGGGCCTGCTCGGCGAGCCCGCTCGGCGTGCGCGCATGCACGAGCAGCGCGCCCGCTCCGCTCTCGTCGATCTCTCGCACCGTGACGAAGACGCGCCCCGAGGCCGCGAGCACCTGCGCGGGTCGGCCCGGAAGCGCGATCGTCTTGGGCTCGGCGTCTCTCTGGAAGGGGAGCGGCACGACGCGCAGCGCGCGGTGATCTTCGTCGGCGACGTAGAGCGCGTCGTCTTCGGCCGCGCGCGCGAGGCTCGCGCCGGAGAGCGAGGGCGCCTTCGGTCCACGAGGCTGCTCGGCCGTCGCGGCCGAACCGGCCGGTCCGGGGGCCTGGGCGCCGCTCTGGGCGCTCGTGGGGGCCTCGCCGCCGCCGCGATCCGAGCAGCCTGTGAGGAGCGCCGATGCGAAGAGCGCGAGCGAGCAGAACTGGGTCGAGCCGAAGCGCATGCGGAGGGCCCGATGGGAGCACCTGGCCATGGCGCTGACAACGCCACTCGTCGTGAGCTGCTTCCCGTGAGGCGCGCGGGTCGAGCGGGTGGCGTTGTACGCTCCGGCCGCCATGCCCCGCGCACCTCGGAGCTCGCCGCTCGCCTCGGGCCTCTCGGACGCCGTGTTCTCCCAGCTCGCCGCGAAGGCGCGTGGGCGCGACGCGATCGCGCTGCACGTGGGCGACACCTACCTCGAGCCACCCGAGCTCGCGCGGGTCGAGGCGCTGAGCGGCGCGCACCTCTATGCTTATGCGCCGGTGCAAGGCGAGCCGAGCTTGCTCGGCGCAGCGCGCGACTTCGTGCACAGGCGGCACGGCGTCGAGCTCGATCCGGCCACGGTGCAGGTCGTCTCGGGCGCGACCGCCGGGCTCTCGGTCGTCAGCGAGGCCTTGCTCGATCCGGGCGACGAGCTGCTCCTGCCCGCGCCCTACTGGCCGCTCATCCGCGGCATCGTGCAGAAGCGCGGCGCCGTGCCCGTCGAGATCCCCGTCTTCGATCGATTGGGCGAGGCCGGCTTCGACCTCGAGGCGGAGCTCGAGGCGCGCGTCACCGAGAAGACGGCGGCGATCTACGTGAACAGCCCGAACAACCCCACCGGCGCGGTCTACGCCGAGCGCGAGCTCGCGGCGATCGCGCGCGTCGCGGCGCGCCACGAGCTGTGGATCTGGTGCGACGAGGTCTACGAGGACCTCTGGCTCGACGAGCCCCCGCCGAAGACCTGGTCTCGCCCCGACTTCATCGAGCGCGCGCTCGTCGTGCACTCGCTCTCGAAGGCCTACGGGCTCGCCGGCGCCCGCGTAGGCTTCGTGCACGGGCCGCTCTCGGCGATGGCGGCGGTGCGCAGCGTGCAGACCTTCTCCACGTATTGCGCTCCGCGCATCCTGCAGCTCGGCGCCGCGCGAGCGCTCGCCGAGGGTGACGCTTGGCTCGAGAGCGCGCGTGCGCTGTACGCGTCGGCCGCGCGCGAGGCCGCGGATGCGCTCGGCGTCGAGCCGCCGCGCGGCGGAGGCTTTCTCTTCGTCGACGTGCGCGAGCGCCGACGCGCGGGCGAGTCGACGTTCGCGCTGCTCGAGCGCTGCCTCGACGCGGGGGTCTTGCTCACGCCTGGCTCGAGCTCCGGGCGCGACTACGAGGGCTGGGTGCGCCTCTGCTACACGGTCGTGCCACCCGAGGAGCTCAGGCGCGCGCTCACGGCGCTGCGCGTAGTGCTGCGGGGCTGAATCTCCCCGACGATGCGGAGCGCGGCGGCGCTGTACGATGCCCGCCGTGCCTGACCACCGAGCTCCAGGGCCTCGCTCACCGAAGACCTACCGCCTGCTCGTCGCGGGGGCCTACGCCGCGCTCGGGCTCGGCCTCGCAGAGAGCGCCGGCTGTGACGAGCGGGGCGACTCCGCGAGCGCGAGCGCGGTGCTGCCCGCGCCCACGCAGTCGCCGCTGCGCTTCGCGTCCTCGCTGCTGGCGCGCGCCGAGGAGCAGCCTGCGCGGCGCGAGACCGCGGGCTTCGTCGTGCGCGCGCGCGCCGTGGGTGGCGACGAGGGCGCCCTGCGCTCCGCCTCTCGTGGCCTCGTCGCGAAGCTCTCGCCGAGCGGCGAGGGCCCGACCGAGCTCGAGCTCGAGGACGGCACCCGCTTCGGGTTCCGTCGTCGCGGCGCGACCGGCGCTGCCCGGCTCGAGGGCGGCGCGCTCGTGTACGGCGCGCCGAGTGACGCGCTCGAGACCCGCGTCTTCGCGCACGGGGCGATGCTCGAGGAGCTGTTCTTGGTGCGCTCGCGCGAGCTCCCGCTCGGCTACGACCTCGAGCTCGGCCCCGAGCTCTCCGTCGAGCAGATCGACGCGCGCTCGCTGCGCCTCGTCGACGCGCGCGGGCGCGCGCGCGCCCACCTCTCCGCCGCGCGGGGCTGGGACGCCGACGGCGCGCCGCTCGAGCTCGCCTTCGAGCTCGACGCGCGCGGCGTGCGCCTCGAGGTGCTCAGCGAGGGCCCGCTGCCTCATCTCATCGACCCGGCGTGGTCCGACGCGACGGTGCCGCTCAAGCTGCGTCGCTCGCACACCGCGACGCTCCTGCCGAGCGGCGAGCTGCTCGTCGCCGGTGGAAGCACCGGCGATCAGATCGAGGCCTCCGCCGAGCTCTACGATCCGAGCACGGGCACGAGCCGCTTCATCGCTCCGCTCGCTACGCGCCGCGCGCATCACACCGCGACGCTGCTCCCGGACGGGCGCGTCCTGATCGCCGGCGGGCGCGACGCCGCAGGCGCGCTCGCCACGACCGAGCTCTACGATCCCGAGGACGAGAGCTTCGAGCCCGGGCCGCCGATGTCGGAGGCGCGCTCGTACCACACGGCGGTGCTGCTCGACGACGATCGTGTGCTCGTCGTCGGCGCGTCGAGCGCACAGCTCTTCGATCCGGCGAGCGACGCCTTCGTAGCGGCGGGCCCTCTGGCGCAGCCCTTCGGGTTCGAGGTCGCGGGCGCGAAGCTCGCCGACGGCCGGATCTTGCTGCTCGGCGCGAACCAAGCGGGGGACGCCGCCGAGGCGCAGCTCTTCGATCCGACGAGCAACGGCTTCGTGGGCACCACGCCACCCACGAGCTTCATCCCGGGCGGCCACTCGCTGACGACGCTGCTCGACGGCCGCGTGCTCGCCCTCGGTGGTTGCCCCTGCGCCTCCACGGGAGGCCCGACCTTCACGAGCCCCGGAGCCGAGCTCTTCGATGCGTCCGCGGCGGGCGGCCTCGGCGCCTTCGCGCCGACCGGCTCGGTGCAGAACGCGCGTCTCGGCCACAGCGCGACGCTCCTGCCCTCGGGCAAGGTGCTGATCACCGGCGGCGACGACGGCGTGCCCAGCCCCGAGCAGCGCAACGCCGAGCTCTACGATCCCGCGACGGGGAGCTTCGCGCTCCTGCCCGAGCAGATGTCCGATCCCCGCGGCTCGCACAGCGCGACGCTGCTGCCCTCGGGCGACGTGCTCTTGCTCGGGGGAGAACAGGCCTCGGCCGAGCTCTACGTCGACGCCAACGCCTACCGCTCGCGGCCCTCGTCGAGCGCCTGGTCTGGGATCGTCGGACGCGCGTACCACACGGCGACGACCCTGCTCGACGGTCGCGTGCTGCTCACGGGAGGCGAGCTCGACCCGCTCGTCGTCGACCCGCCGAGCGCAGAGCGCTTCGACCCCGCGACGGGCAGCTCCTCGGCCACGGGTCCGATGCTCACGCAGCGCAAGCACCACACGGCCACCCTGCTCGCCGACGGCAGGGTGCTCGTCACGGGCGGCGACGCGGGTGGGCCGCTCGCGTCGACCGAGCTCTACGATCCCTCCGGCGCGGGCAGCTTCGTCGCCGGTCCGGCGCTCGGGGATGCGCGAAGCAGGCACAGCGCGACCATGCTGGCGGACGGGCGCGTCTTGATCGCCGGTGGTGTAGGCGCCTCGGGTCCGCTCGCGACGGCGCAGCTCTACGATCCTGCCACCGATGCCCTCGTCGACACGAGCGGCGCGATGGCCGACGCGCTCGGTGAGCACGATGCCACGCGCCTCGCCGATGGGCGCGTGCTCCTGGTCGGCCCCTCCTCGGCGCAGCTCTACGATCCCCGCACGGGCGGCTTCTCCGCGGCGAGCCCGCCCGGCGTCTCCCACCCGAACGTGCGCGTGAGCGCGCTCCCGAACGGCCGGGCCCTCATCACCGGAGGCACGAGCTTCAGCGGCGAGCTCTACGATCCCACGTCGGGCGGCTTCGTCTTCACCGGCAGCAACTCCACCGCCCGCTTCGGGCATACGCAGATCGCCACCGCCACGGGGCAGGTGCTCGTCATCGGCGGCCACCTCGACACCACGCTGCAGCCCACGCTCGACCAGATCGACGTCTACGATCCGCTGAGCGGCGGTTTCTATCCCGCGCGTCCGCTCGCGGTGCCGCGCTCCGGCGCGGCCGCGACGCTCCTGCGCAACGGAGAGCTGCTCGTCACCGGCGGCTATCCATGCCTGCAGCTCTGCTTCCCGCAGCCGACGCCGAGCTTCGATCACCTCGCGCTCGACGCGGGCGCTCCTGCCTCGCGCCCCGTGGTGTCGACCGTGCCCGCCACGGTGCGCGGCGGCGAGAGCGCGCCCGTCACCGGGCTGCGACTGCGCGGGCTCGAGCGCTCCGATGGTGGCTCGAGCGCGTCGAGCGCCGAGCTGCCGATCGCGATCTTCCGCCCCCTCTCGGGCGGCGCCGCGGCCTTCGGCGCGCTGCTCGACGTCGACGACGACAGCGCCACGTGGCAGGTCCCGGTCACCGGCTTCACGGGGCCCGGCCTCTTCCAGGTCGCCGTCGGTGGGGTGCTGAGCGACGCCGTCGCGCTGAGGCTGGAGCCGGCGCTCGATGGCGTGGCCTGCGCGCTCGGCGCCCAATGCGAGAGCGGCTCTTGCGCCGACGGCGTCTGCTGCGACACGGCCTGCACCGGCGCATGCGAGGGCTGCACCGCGGCGCGCAAGGGCGGGGGGCTCGACGGCGCGTGTGGGGCCGTACCACCCGCGCTCGACCCGAACGATGCCTGCGAGCTCTCGCAGGGCGCGCCCTGCCTCGACGACGGCGGCTGCGCCACCGGCCTCTGCGTCGACGGGGTCTGTTGCCTGTCGGAATGCACGGGCCAATGCGAAGCCTGCGACGTGCCAGGCAGCGTCGGGACCTGCGTACCGGTGCTCGGTGTGCCGCACCAAGGCCGCGCGGCTTGCGATGCGAGCCCGCCCGCGGACGCCTGCGCGGCCCTGCTCTGCGACGGCGTCGAGCGCAGCAGCTGCGCGAAGACCGTCGGACCCTGCGAGCCCTACGCCTGCGGTGAGGCGGCCTGCCTCGAGTCCTGCGAGGGCGACGCGCAATGTGCGAGTGGCTACCATTGCGAAGAGGGCGCATGCGTGCCGGGGCGCTGCGACGGCGGATCGATCGCGACCACACCCGACGGTCAGGAGGTCGATTGCGCCCCCTATCGCTGTCTGGCGAACGGATCCTGTCGCGCCTCCTGCGGCGAGGTCAGCCATTGCGCTGACCCCTATGCCTGCGATTTCGACGGCCGCTGCGTGCCTCGCCCCGCGCCTGACACGCTCACGAGCTGTAGCTGCGAGCTCGCGGGTGGCCCGGCCGGCGTGCCCAGCTCTGCCTGGGCCTTGGCCCTCGCCGTCGTGGTGGTCGCGCGGCGTCGGCGTCGAGCCTCGGGCTCCGCGCTCGTCGCGGCGCTCCTCTGCTTCGGTGCCCACGCAGGCTCGGCGCGCGCCCAGCCGAGCCCCCAGGCCTCGGCCACGGCTTCGGCTCCCCAGCCGAGCCCCGGGGCCGCCGCGCCCGTGGCCCCGCAGTCCTCGGAGTCGGGGCCCGAGGTGGAGCTCGCCAAGGCGGAGGCGCGCGAGCGTTTCGAGAAGGGCATCGCGCTCGTGAAGCAACAGGCCTGGTCGGCCGCGCTGGCGGAGTTCCTCGAGTCGCGCCGCCTCTATGCGACACGCACGGCCTCGCAGAACGCGGCCTACTGCCTGCGCCAGCTCGGTCGCTTCGACGAATCACTCGACCTCTACGAGGCCGTGCTGCGCGAGCACACGGGGCTCGACGACGCCAAGAAGCGGGAGATCTCGACGGCCGTGAGCGAGCTGCGTGCGCTCGTGGGCTCGATCGACCTCGAGGCGGGTGAGCCGGGCTCCGCGATCGTCGTCGACGGGCGCGAGCGCGGCTTCTACCCGCCGGAGGGCCCGCTGCGGGTCGCGGCCGGCTCTCACGTCGTGCGCGTCTACAAGCAGGGCTTCGCGCCCTTCGAGGCGAGGGTCGACGTGGCGGGCAGGGGCGTGGCCCGGCTCGACGCCACGCTCGTGCCGCTCGTGGAGTCGGGCACGCTCGAGGTCTCGGAGGCGACGGGCGCCACGCTCGAGGTCTACGTCGACAACATCAAGGTCGGCTCGACGCCCTTCGAAGGGCAGCTCGCCGTCGGCGCGCACGTCGTCGTGCTGCGCGGCGAGGGCGGGCTCGGCACGCCGCCGACCTCGGCGCCCGTCGAGCTCTCACGCAAGACCTCGCTGCGCCTGCGCGCCGTGAAGCTCGACGCCCTGCTGCGCGTCGAGCCCACGCCCGCGGCGGCGCTCGTCGTGATCGACGGCGTGCCCGTGGGGCGTGGTACCTGGGAGGGCGCGCTCCCCTCGGGTGAGCACAGGATCGACGTCTCCGCCGACGGCTTCCTGCCCAAGCGCCTCGAGCTGGCGCTCTCCTCGGGCCCGCCGGTGGTGCGCAAGGTCGAGCTCCTGCGCGACGAAGACGACGCACGCTGGCGCATCCCCTCGAAGATCACGCTCGAGGCGAGCGGCTCGCTCGGCCTCTTCCCGAGCTTCCTCGGCAACGTCGGCGATGGCTGCGACGAGGCCTGTTCGAGTAGCTTCGGCACCGGCGCGCTCGCGACGCTGCACGTGGCCTACGAGCTCGGTAGCGGCCTCGGCTTCGGGCTGACCGGCGGCTTTCTCCACGCCTCGCAGACCGTCGAGGGCCGCCTCAGCTCGGTGCGCCCCGTCGGCCTGCCCCCCCGCGAGGGGCGCGTCACCGACGAGCTCTCGCTCACGGGCGCGCTCGTCATGGGGCACGCGTCCTACCACCTCGAGAGCCGCTTCCCCGTGCTGATGCGCCTCGGTGTGGGTGCGCTCTTCGGCTCGATGTCGGATCGCCGCGTGGGCAGCTTCGGCCTCGACGACGGCTTCACCTACCAGGCCGGTCCGGTCGCCCAGTCCACCGCTGCGACCTACCTCGCGATCGATCCCGAGCTGCGCGTGGCTTACCCGCTCAGCGAGTCACTCGAGCTCTCCTTGGGCCTGCACGTCGCCTTCTTCGTCGCGCTCGAGCGCCCCCGCTGGGACTCCGACCGCGAGGTCGACGCGGCGGTCGACGGGATCGGCGCCTTCGAGGGCGAGGATCTCACGGGCCCTCTCTGGGTGCTGGCGGCGCCCGGGCTCGGTCTGCGCTACGCGTTCTGACCGGGAGAGGCGCGCCCTCTGCTCAGCCGCGCCAGCGGCCCATGCCACCCAGATCGTGGACCTCGGTGAAGCCCGCGCGCTTGAGGATGCCCGTCGCCGTCGCCGAGCGCATGCCGCTCGCGCAGTAGACGACGACCGGCGCGCCCTTGTCGCCGAGCTCGCCCGTGCGATCGGCGAGCTCGCCGAGCGGGATGTGCACCGAGCCCGGGATGTGTCCCGCGGCGTGCTCGGCGCTCGTGCGCACGTCGACGAGCTTCGCGCCGCCGTCGACGAGCTTCTTGGCCTGTTCGGGCGCCACCTTGCCCGCGAAGCGGCGGAACAGTACGAAGCCGAGCAGGAAGGCGGCGATCGCGAAGAAGAAGAGGTCGCGGTTCATCGAGCGCGCATCCTGGGCCGGCGCCCCGCGCCGCGCCAGCGCTTCAGTGATTCGCGTCGCCGTAGCGGCTCTTGAAGGCGCTGCGCTGCTCGGCGCTGCCCACCACCACGAGCTCCGCGCCCGCCTCGAGCACCGAGGTCGATCGCAGCTCGGTGTCGAGCTCGGCGCCGCTGCCCATGGCCACGACGATGAGCCCCGTCTCACGCCCGATGCCGCTCTCGCCGAGCGTCTTGCCGGCGAGCGATCGCGGCACGTGGAGGATGTCCAGGTCGACGCCCTCTCCGAGGATCACCGGCTCGCGCGACTGCATGAAGCTCAACAGATAGCGTACGCCCAGCGTCGTGTAGCTCAAGACGAAGTCCGCTCCCGCGCGGTGGATCGACTCGATGTTCCGCTCGTGCGTGATGCGGCTCACGATGTGTACGTCGGGCCTGAGCTTGCGGCAGTAGACGGCGAGGTAGATGTTCGTCGCGTCGTCGTTCGCGCTCAGGATCACGTTCGAGGCCTCCATCAAGCCTGCCTCCTCGAGCACGTGCAGATCGGCCGCGTCTCCGATGACCACGCGGTCGGCGACCTCCTCGACGCGCCCCTGGTAGACCTTGCTGCGCTCGACGACGTTCACCGGGATGCCCCTCGCCTTGAGCGCCCTCGCGGCGGCGCGGCCCACCTTGCCGCCGCCGATCACGACGACCGGCGCGATCTCGGCCGTCGGCTCCCCGACGAGCGCGTCGAGCGTCGCGAGCTGCTCTTCGCGGCCGACGAGCACGGCGATGTGCTCGTCGGCGAGCACGGCGTCGGGGCGCGCAGGCAGGAGCCTGCCTCGCTGCCAGGTGCCGACGAGGTTCACGCCCGTGTGCTTGCGCAGGTTCGTCTCGCGGATCGTCTTGCCGACCAGCTCGGTGCCGTGGAGAGCGAGCTCGGCCACGCGCAGCGCGCCGAGCGTGCCGATCTGGTTCGTGCGCGAGCCACCCACGGCGACGCGCGCGGCGAGGTGCGCGCCGAGCTTGTGTTTGAGAGGCAGCACCAGGTCGGCGCCGGCGAGGCCCAGGATGTCGACGGCGTCGCGATCCTCGACGATCCCGACCAGCGGCACCTTCGGGCAGTGCTCGCGCACCGTGAGCGCCACGTTGGTGTTCTCGGCGTCGCCCAGGTTCGAGACGACGAGCTGCGCGACCTCGGCGCGCGCCGCGCGGTAGGTCTGCACGTTGTCGACGTCGCCCGACATGACCCGGAAGCCCTCTCCGACGAGCTGTGCGGCCTTCGCAGGGTCGGGCTCGAGCACGACGTAGGGGATGCCGTGCACGTCGAGCCGGGCCACGAAGCCGCGCGCGATGTCGTCGAGCGAGGTGATCACGACGTGCCCCTTCGTCTCGGGCGGCAGCTCGCGCGGGGCGCGCAGGTGGATCTGCGCCTCGACCCACGGAGCGTAGAAGTAGCGGATGAACATGAAGGGCAGCACCGTGAGCAAGAGCACGACGCCCGTGAGCAGCACGAGGATCGAGAAGGCGCGCCCGAGATCCGTCTGGAAGGTGATGTCGCCGAAGCCCAGCGTCGTCATCACGGTGAGCGTCCAGTAGAGGCCGGTGAGCCAGGAGTGCTCCTTGCCCTCGACGTGGCGCATCACGAGGTGGAAGGCCTCGGCGTAGGCGACGACGATCGCCGAGAGCAGGGCCATGAACTTCGCGAAGGCAGCGAGGTTCTCGCGGCTCTCGTGCCGGCTCAGCAGGTAGGCGAACTGCGACGGTAGGAACTTCAAGGCGTGTGCTCGCGCGAAGGAGCGGCCGATGGCTGGCGCTCCGACGGTCGCAGCCTACACCGCTTGGCGCGGCGGCTCGCCGAGCGTGCGGGCGCGACCCGAGGGCGCCGAGCCGGGCGCCGCGCAGGTGTTCAGCGATGTAGGTGTGGTCCTGGTGCGCCGTTCTCTCTCCGCACCGCGCGCGAGCTTTGCTAAGCGGAGCCGTTCGCCTGGCGCTCCGCCCGGCGGCTCGAGGAGTAGGCGCCATGGTCATCGCTCGTCACAGCTTCGTTCTGGCTCTCGTAGCCGCTTCCACCCTGGTCGCGTGCGCGGGCAGCGACTCTCCCAGCGCGAGCGGCGGCTCGGGGCAAGGCGCGGGCAGCGGCGAGGGCGGCAGCACCGAGACCGGTCAGCGCCCGACGACCTCGACGAGCACGGGCTTCGGCGGCGACGGCGGGGGCCAGAGCTGCAGCACGGAGATCTGCGACGGCGTCGACAACGACTGCGACGACGAGATCGACGAGGGCTGCGACTGCATCACGGGCGAGATGCAGGCCTGCTACACCGGCTCTCAGGAGACGCGCGGCAAGGGCGCCTGCATCGACGGCCAGCAGACCTGCGACGACGCCGGCAAGTGGGGCCCCTGCGACGGCGAGGTGCTGCCGAGCACCGAGGTCTGCGACGGCGTCGACAACGACTGCAACGACGAGACCGACGAGATCGCCGAAGCGGTGACCTGCGGCATGGGCGCCTGCCAGATCACCGTGCCCTCCTGCGCGAACGGCCAGCCGCAGACCTGCGTGCCTCCGGCGCCTGCGTCCACCGTCGAGCAGTGCGACGGCGTGGACGACAACTGCAACGGCACGGTCGACGAGGGCTGCACCTGCACCAACGGCTCGACCCAGCCCTGCTACTCGGGCGCCGACGGCACGCTCGGCGTGGGCGCCTGCAAGGGCGGCACGCAGACCTGCGCCAACGGGCAGTGGGGCAGCTGCGTCGGCGAGGTGATCCCGACGGCCGAGGTCTGCGACGGGGTCGATCAGAACTGCGACGGCAACGTCAACCAGGGCGCCTGCAACCTCGCCAACGCCACCTCGGTCTGCGGGGGCGCGAGCGGCTGCCAGATCGGGAGCTGCGCGAGCGGCTACAGCCACTGCGACACCAACCAGGCCAACGGCTGCGAGACGCGCCACTCGGGCCACTCCAACTCGCTCGCGACCGCCGAGTTCCTCGGTGGCTTCTCGGCCGACTCCTTCTACGGCGCGCTGTGCAACAGCGGCGGCACCTGCGAGGGCCCCGTGGTCACGAGGACCGGCACGCGCGGTCGCTTCCTCACGATCGACGCCTACGAAGACAGCACCTGCGCGGCCTACGTGAGCCTCGCCTTCGAGCTCAGCGTGCCCGCCGGCGTCGACTACGACCTCTACGTGAGCGGCGATTACTGCTTCGTCGATCCCTCGACCAGCTCCTCGGTGAAGGGCCCCGGCCAGATGGAGGAGATCACCGTCTGGTGCGACGACACCTTCGCGCTCGACGACTCCTTCTACGTCGACGTCGAGGTCCGCTACTTCAGCGGCGCTTCGTGCGAGCCCTGGGAGTTGCGCGTCTATCGCCGCGCCTGCTGAGAGACCACGAAGCGACCTGCTGCGCGCTGCGAGGCTGCGATCGCCCTCCTCGGCCTACGTGAAGTAGGCCTGCGTCGGGCTCTCTAGCCTCACAGCGCTCGCAACGGTCGCTTCGCGGTCTCTGCGTGGTCCACGCACGCGCTACGGCGGCCGGGCCTCCCTGTGCGTCAGTGGGCCTCTCTGCGCGCTGCGAGGCGGCGATCGCCCCTCTGTTGCCATGGTGCAACAGAGGGGTTCTTTCTTGGGTTCTTGTTGCATGGCCGCCCCGGGCCCAAGCTGGCTTCATCAAGGCGCGTCATCCGGCGCGTCTCAACGAAGAGGGAGCCAGTCATGAGCAAGTGGTCGATCGATGCCAGTCACAGCACCGTCCAGTTCAGCGTCCGCCACATGATGATCACGAACGTGCGCGGGCAGTTCCAGGCGGTGGAGGGCACCGTCGACTTCGACCCCGGCCAGGCTGGCGCCACGCGCGTCGAGGCGAGCATCGAGGTCGCGTCGATCCACACGCGCGAGGAGAAGCGCGACGCGCACCTCAAGAGCGCCGACTTCTTCGACGCGGAGAAGTACCCGACGATCCGCTTCGTCTCGACCGAGGTGGTCGGCAAGGGCGGCTCCGAGCTCGAGCTCCGGGGCAAGCTCACGATCCGCGACACGACCAAGGACGTGACGCTGCACGTCGAGGACCTCACGCCCGAGCACAAGGACCCCTGGGGTCAGACGCGCATCGGCGCGACGGCCAAGACGTCGATCAAACGCTCGGACTTCGGCATCCAGTGGAACCAGGCGCTCGAGGCAGGTGGCGTGCTCGTCGGTGACGAGGTGAAGATCTCGCTCGACGTCTCGCTCGTGCGTCAGGCTTGAGCGCGGAGGGGCGCCCGGGAGCGAGCTCGCTCCTCGGCGCTCACCAGCCGCCGTCTTCGACGACGGTGCCGTCGTCGATCCAGCGGCCGTCGACGCAGACCACCGAGCCGCTGCAGTCCTGCTCGCCCACGAGCGAGTAGCGGCAGCGCACCGTCTCCTGCGCGGGAGGGCAGGCGCAGGCGGGCACGCCCTGGTCGGGGCAGTTCAGGATCTCGGGACAGGTGTTGGTCGTGTCTTCACAGACCGCCGCGCCCGAGCCGCCGTCGCTCGCGCTGTCGCTGCACGCAGCGACCAGGCTGGCCACACCGAGCACCGAGACGACGAGCATCGCGCGACGGACGAGACACGAAATCATGTTCGGGAGCGTAGGGGCGCGCGGTGGGGCGATCAAGCCGTTCCGTGCGCCCCCAAGCTTCGCAGGGGCCGGCCCTCCGGGGTGCCGGCCGGCCCGGCCGTTCAGCGGCCGAAGCGCTTCTTCGGCTTGGCGGGGCGCGCGGGTTTCGCGGCGTCGCCACCCTTCTTCGCGGGCTTCGCGCGGGGCGCCTCGGGCTCGAAGACCCGCTTCGGCTTCGGCTTGGCCGGGGCGGCGGGCAGCTCCGCGCTGGGGGCGTCGTAGGCGCGCTTCGGGCGCCCGGCGACGCCAGCGCTCGCGCGCGGCGGCGCGAACCCACCCGCCTCGCGAGCCGGACGCGCGGGGCGAGCGCGCTCGAAGCCCTCGGCGCCGGTGTCGCGCGCGGCACGCGCGGGGCGCGGCCGCTCGAAGCCCTCGCCGCCCGTGTCGCGCGCGGCACGCGCGGGGCGCGCGGCCGGGGGGGCCTCGAAGCTCGCCTCGGGCGCGGAGCCCGCGCGACGTGCCTCGGCGGGGCGGATGGCGATCTTGGGATCGCGCGGATCCGGGCGCGAGGCGGCGTCGAGGAAGCGGTCGGCGACGCTCTCGGAGACCTGCACGAGGGTGGAGGTGCGCCCCACGTCGATGGCGCCGATGTCGCTGCTCACGATGCCACCTCGACGGCAGAGCATGGCGAGCATGCGCCGCGGATCGGCGCCGTGGATCTCGCCCCAGGTGACGTGCACCGGCACCCAGCGCGCGGGCGCGCCGCCCTGCGTCGGCGGGATCGTGCGGGGCGCGTGCCCCTCGTCGCGCCTCGGCGCGCGCGCATGGCCCTCCTGGGCGGGGGCCTCGGCGTGGGTGCGCCCGCGCGGCGCGCGCGGCGCGGGCTCGTAGGCTTGCGGTGCGTCGAAGTCGCGGCGGGCGCGCGGCGAGCGCTCGGCGTAGCCGCCGCGCGTGGGCATCGGCCGCTCGGCGAACTTACCGCGCGCAGGCGGCGCGGTGGGCGGCTGCAGCACGCGCAGCTCGCGCGGCTCGGGCCCCTCGGCGAGGCCCGTCGTCGTGAGCAGGTTGACGAGCACCTGCTCGACGTCGCCGGAGGCCGCGAGCCGCTTGGCGATCTCGTGCACGCGCGCGCGCTGGGCCTCGAGCAGGGCGGCGTCGACTTCCTCGTCGCTCGCGAGCTCCTCGGCCGGCTCCTCGAGCCGCGTGAGCTTCGCGACCAGCAGCTCGTCGCGCTGGGCGCGCAGCTGCTCGGCGGTGGGCAGCGGCTCGAAGCGGTGCGGTACGCCGGCGCGCGCGAGCACGCGGCGCGCCGTCATCAGCTGTCGCGGCGTGGTGAGCAGCGCGCTCGTGCCCTTCTTGCCGGCGCGACCCGTGCGGCCGCTGCGGTGGGTGTAGGCGTCGGGATCGGTGGGCGGCTCGAGGTGGATGACGCGCGTGATGCCCTGCACGTCGATGCCGCGCGCGGCCACGTCGGTCGCCACGAGCACGCGGCGCGTGCCGCGCTTGAAGGCGGCCAGGGCTCGGTTGCGCTCGCGCTGCTCCATCTCGCCCGAGAGCGCCACCACGCCGAAGCCCTCTGCGTCGAGCGCGGTCGCGACGTCGCTCACGTCGGCGCGCGTCTTGGCGAAGAGCAGCACGCGCTCGTCGGGGCTCGCGAGCAAGAGGTTGATGATCGCGTCGAGGCGCTGACGCTCGTCGACGAGGTGGATCACGTGGTCGATGTCGGCGTTGGCCTCGCCGAGGCGGGTGCCCTCGAGGTGCAGCGGGTTCTTCTGCACGCGGTCGGCGAGGTACTTCACCTCGCGTGGGAAGGTCGCGCTCACGAGGTGCGTGCGCCTCGTCGCGGGCGTCTTCTCGAGGATCGCCTCGAGCTCGTCGCGGAAGCCCATGTCGAGCATGCGGTCGGCCTCGTCGAGCACCACCGCGTGCAGCGTCGTCACGTCGATCGAGCCGCGCGTGACGTGGTCGAGCAGGCGGCCCGGCGTGCCGACGACGATCGAAGGGTTCGTCGCGAGCATGCGGTGCTCGTCGCGGTAGCTCGCGCCGCCGGTGACGCTCGCGACGCGCGCGCCGACGCCGGCGTAGAGCCAGCTCAGCTCCTCCTCGACCTGGCGCGCGAGCTCGCGCGTCGGCGTGATGACGAGCGCCGCCGGCTGCGCTGCCCCGCCGCGCTGGATGGGCGGGCGCTCGAGCGCCACGAACTCGCGCAGCGTGAAGCCGATCGCGACCGTCTTGCCCGAGCCCGTCTGCGAGGTGATGCGCAGATCGCGCCCCTCGACGCCCTCCGCGAGCACCGCCTGCTGCACGGCGGTGAGCGTGGTGTATCCCTTTTTCTCGAGAGCGGCCGAGAGGGCTGTCCCGAGAACGCCCGTCAGATCGGCTTCGTTCATGGCGCGCGCGGTTTAGCAGCGCGGCGAGGGTGGGGCGAGAGGAACTTCGAACGAGGCTCGCTGCGCCCTCGCGCATCGGCTCGATCGAGCCAAGCGCGGTGGTAGCCTTCGCAGGAGGTGCCATGACCGAGCCCGCGAGCCCCGCACCCAAAGAAGCCACCTACGCCGACATCGAGGCTCTGCCGCCCGAGGTCGTCGGGCAGCTCGTCGACGGCGTGCTCCACGTGCACCCTCGGCCCGCTTCACCGCACGCACGCGCCTCGAGCGTGCTCGGCGCCGATCTCGGTGGGCCCTTCGATCGGGGGCGCGGTGGACCGGGCGGGTGGATCATCCTCGATGAGCCGGAGCTGCACTTCGGGCGCAACGTGCTCGTGCCCGACCTCGCGGGATGGCGGCGCGAGCGCATGCCCGAGATGCCGCGGGTTCCGTACTTCGAGCTCGCGCCGGACTGGGTCTGCGAGGTCCTCTCACCGAGCACCGCCGGGCTCGACCGCGTGAAGAAGCTCGGCATCTACCTGCGCGAGGGCGTGAGCCACCTGTGGTTCGTCGACCCGGAGGGGCGCACGCTCGAGGTCTTCCGTCGCGAGGGAGAACGCTTCGTGGTCGCGCAGACCTTCGAAGGTGAGAGCGTGATCCGCGCCGAGCCCTTCGACGCGATCGAGCTCGAGCTCGGCGCGCTGTGGCGAGGCTGAGCGCGCAGGCGTGCTGCGCGCCGTGGCGAGGCTGAGCGCGCAGGGCGCTGCGCGCCGTGGCGAGGCTGAGCGCTAGGCGCTAGGCGCTCGAGGTGGGCGGCGTGAGCATTCGCGGCGCGTGCACGCGCACGAGGCTCTCTTCGCTCGGCACACCGAGCCGGAGCGGGAAGCCGTAGTGGCCGGTGCCGCGGTGCACGTAGAGGCGGTTCTTGCCGAGGGCCCAGAGACCGTGATCGGGCATGCGGCCGACGACGCTCACCACCGTGGCCGGGATGCCGAGGCTCAGGAGCCCGAGCTGGCCGCCGTGCGTGTGGCCCGAGAGCACGAGGTCGGCCTCGCCGTCGCCGAGCTCCTTGAAGGCGCCCGGATCGTGCAAGAGCACGAGCCTGAGCGCGCCCGGCTCGCGAGGGAAGCGCTCGCAGACCTTCGCCATCGCCTCGCGTCGGCCGCGCCAGCGAAAATCCATGCCCACGATCTGCACGCGCCCGGCGGGTGTGTCGACGACGCATGCGTCGTCGAGCAGCAGCTTCGCGCCGATGTGCTCCATGGCGTGCGCGACGGTGCGCGGGGCTTCGTGGTCGTGGTTGCCGTGGCAGGCGTAGACGCGCCCCTCGAGCTTCGCGAGAGGCTCGAAGGCGCGCGCGAGGGCGTCGCGTGCGTGGTGCGCCTCCATGGTCATGAAGTCGCCAGTGAGCAGCACGAGATCCGGATCGAGCTCGACGGCGCGCTCGCAGATCCTCCTGAGGCGCGCCTCGGACATGAAGGGCCCGAGGTGCGGATCGGTGATCTGCACGAGGCGGAGCGGCCGCTCGACGCGCGCCTCGCCGTGCGCGTGCCGGCCGAGCGCGGGCATGCTCGCGCCGTCGAGCGCGAGGTCGATCGTCTGCCGCTTGCCGCGCAGGCTCTGCAGGAGCCCGAGCGTCGCGAAGCCGTAGGCGATGTGGGGCAGCACCGGCTCGGCGCCGAAGGCGGTGCCGATCGCCCAGGGCGAAGCGAGGAAGGTGCCTGCGGCGAAGTACGAAGCGGGCACGCTCACGAAGGCGCGGTACACGAGCGGGCGCAGCACGGGGCGCGCGAGCAGCGCGAAGTGCGAGAGCACCGCGAGCTGCAGGTACACGTAGAGCGGCCAGACGAGCGCGAAGGCCTCGTAGAGCGCGACCGAGACCGAGACGTGGATCGTGAGCAAGACCGCGAGGAAGGTCGCGTAGGGCCGCCCGCGCACGACGGCCGCGGCAGCGACGATCAGCGCGGCTCCCCCGAAGGAGCCCCAGGCGAACCAGCTCGGGCTCATCGTCCCCCGCGCCCTGCGCTCAGCCGGCTCCCGGAGGCAGCACGCTCCTGCGCACGAGGCGTGCGTGGCCTTCGGTGAGCTCGAGCATGCCCTGGGCGCCCGGGTTCAGCTCGGCCGCGTTCGCTTCGTCGGTGTCGACGTGCATCTCGAGGCTGAACTTCTCCGAGACACGGATGAGCACGTCGCCGAAGGTGAGATCGCGGCCCGCGGAGTCGATCGCGACCTCGACCACGTCGCCGTCGGCCACGCCGTAGGCCTCGGCGTCGGTGGGGTGCATGTGGATGTGGCGCCTCGCGCAGATCACGCCCTCGGGGATCGCGACGGTGCCCTTGGGGCCGACGATCGTGATGCCGGGGGTGCCCTTGGTGTCGCCCGAATCGCGCACGGGCGCGTCGAGCCCGAGGAAGAACTCGTCGGTCCGCGAGATCTCCACCTGGTCGGCGCGGCGCACCGGGCCGAGCACCCGCACGCCCTCGATCCGGCGCTTCGGGCCGACGATCGTGAGCGTCTCCTCGCAGGCGAACTGGCCCGGCTGCGAGAGGTCGGAGCGCCTCGTCAGCTGGTGGCCTTCGCCGAAGAGCTGCTCGACCGTGGCCTGCGTGAGGTGGATGTGCCGGGCCGAGATGGCGACCGGGATCGGGCGCGGCGCCGCGACACGATCGAGATCCCGCGCGATCGCCGCGGCCTCCTCGGCGATGGCGTGCTCCTCGTCGGTGGCGATGACGAGCAGGTGCGTGCGCGCGTTCTCCTCGGAGATGCGCGCCACGGGGCGCTCGCGGCTCACGCGCGCGCTGCGGTTGGCGTCGTCGTCGAGGCGCGCGCCGAGAAAATCGAGGTTGCGCGCGACGTGCTGGCGCACCGTGGCGCTGTTCTCGCCGATGCCGGCCGTGAACACGATCGCGTCGACGCCGCCCATGACCGCGGCGTAGGCCCCGATGTACTTGCGTACGCGGTGACAGAAGACGTGGATCGCCAGCCTGCACGCGTCGTCGCCTTGCGCCGCGCGCTCCTCGATGTCGCGCAGATCGTTGCCGAGCCCCGTGAGCCCCTTGAGGCCGCTCTTCTCGTTGAGCAGCACGTCGAGCGCGTCGGCGTCGAGCTTCTCGCTGCGCATCAGGTGCAAGAGCGCGCCGGGATCGATGTCGCCGGAGCGTGTGCCCATCACCAGGCCCTCGAGCGGCGTGAGCCCCATGCTCGTCTCCACCGAGCGGCCCCACTCGACGGCGCACACGCTCGCGCCGTTGCCGAGGTGGCAGCTGATGAGGCGCAGATCACGCGGCTTGGCGCCGAGGTGCTGCGCGGCGAGGCGCGCGACGTAGGCGTGGCTCGTGCCGTGGAAGCCGTAGCGCCGGATGGAGTGCTTCTCGGCGAGCGCTCGATCGATCGCGTAGTGGCGCGCGCGGTTGGGCAGCGTCGCGTGGAAGGCGGTGTCGAACACGGCGACGTGCACGAGCTCGGGCAAGAGGCGCCGCGCCGCGACGATGCCCGCGAGGTTCGCCGGGTTGTGCAGCGGCGCGAGCGGGATGAGCTCACGGATCGTCGCCTCGAGCTCGTCGTCGATGCGCACCGGCGCGCTGAAGTGGGCGCCGCCGTGCACCACGCGGTGCCCGACCGCCCTGGGGCGCGCGCCCTCGGGCAGGGCCGAGAGCAGGGCGGGCAGGCCGGCCTCGAGCGCGGAGGCGTGGTCGGGCGCGTGTAGCTTGGTCGCCTCGCGGCTGTCGATGCGCAGGCTCGCGCCGTCGGTGCCGATGCGCTCGACCACGAGGCGCGCGAGGCGCTTGCCGGTCGAGGACTCGAGCACCGCGGCCTTGAGCGACGAGCTGCCGCAGTTGAGAACGAGCACGTGCATGGGGCGCTACTCTGCCCGGCCCGCCGCGCGCTGCAAGCCGTACGCTCGCAGCGCCACCGATTCTCGCTCGCTCAGGCCTTCGGTCCGCCCGGGCCGGCATGCCCGCTGGGCCTGCCGTGTCGCCCGCGCCTGCCGCGGCCACCGCCACCGGAGGCGGCGTCGCGGGTCGGGCGCTGGCCCGTCACGACCTCGGGGTGCTGCGCGCGTGGCGCCTGCGCGCCTCCGCGCGAGGGCTGTCCCGGGCGCTGGCCGCCGCGCTGGGGCCCACCGCCGCCACCGCGCTGCTGGCCGGCCGGTCGCGCAGACTGCGCGGGCCGGCTGCCCGGCCGACGCGGCGAGAGATCGGTGGGCGGCGGCGCCGGCGCGGGCGAAGCGTAGGCGTGCTGCTCGACCCGATCGAGGTGCTTGCCGATGAGGCGCTCGATGTCGACGAGGAAGGCGCGCTCCTCGACGTCGCAGAAGCTCAGCGCGATGCCCGAGGCCGAGGCTCGGCCCGTGCGGCCGATGCGGTGCACGTAGGTCTCGGGCACGTTGGGCAGGTCGAAGTTGATGACGTGCGTCACGCCGTCGATGTCGATGCCGCGCGCGGCGAGATCGGTCGCGACGAGCACGGAGAGGGAGCTCTCCTTGAAGCCCTCGAGCGCACGGGTGCGTGCGCCCTGGGACTTGTTGCCGTGGATCGCCGCGGCGCGCACGCCGGCCTTCTCGAGCTGCTGGGCGATGCGGTTCGCGCCGTGTTTGGTGCGGCTGAAGACCAGCGTGCGCTGGACCTCGGGCGCGCGCAGCACGTCGACGAGCAGGCGAGGCTTGTCGCCCTTCTCGACGAAGTAGAGCTTCTGCTCCACGCGCTCGGCGGTCGACGAGACGGGCGCGACGGCCACGCTCACCGGATCGACCAGGAGGCTCTCGGCGAGCGCGCGGATCTCGGTCGGCATCGTCGCGGAGAAGAACAGCGTCTGGCGCTTCTTCGGCAGCTGCGCGACGACGCGCTTCACGTCGGGCAAGAAGCCCATGTCGAGCATGCGATCGGCCTCGTCGAGCACGAAGAACTCGATCTGCGACAGGCTCAGCACCTTCTGCGAGAGCAGATCGAGCAGGCGGCCCGGGGTCGCGACGAGGATGTCGACGCCTCGGCGCAGCTCCTCTTCTTGGGGCCGCTGCGAGACGCCGCCGAACACGACGGCGTGCCAGAGGTCGAGGTGCTTGCCGTAGGTGGCGAAGCTCTCGGCGATCTGCGCGGCGAGCTCACGCGTGGGCGTGAGCACCAGCGTCGTGAGCTTCGCCTTCTCGCCGGAGCGGGCGTGCGCGAGCTGCAGGATCGGGATCGCGAACGCGGCCGTCTTGCCGGTGCCGGTCTGCGCGCATCCGACGAGGTCTCGGCCTTGCAGCGCGGGTGGGATGGCCTGCGCCTGGATGGGCGTGGGGCGCTCGTAGCCGGCTTCGGCCAGGGCGCGGAGGATGGGCGGCACGAGGCCGAGCTCTTCGAACGTCACGCGGCTCTCTTGCACGCGCAGGCCCCGACGTCGAGCAGCATGCGCCGACGCAGCTCTGCGCGCGCCACACGGATCAGGGCGCGGCTGCGCACTCGAAGAGGCCACGCGCCGTGCCGTCGGGCCAGCTGCGCTTGCCTTGCGCCTTCGCGAGCACGGTCGTGTCGCAGCGCGGGATGCAGCCGCAGACCTCGCCCGCGCTCGCAGCCATGCAACCCCACTGCGCGCGCCCCTTGCACTGCTTGTAGTTGGCGCACAACGCATTGGCGCCGGCCTTGCAACCCTGCGCCTTGAGCGTGCTGCGCCAGGCG
This sequence comes from uncultured Polyangiaceae bacterium, assembly GCA_938004785.1. GTDB lineage: Bacteria > Myxococcota_A > Polyangia > Polyangiales > Polyangiaceae > CALKVW01. The sequence goes on along the minus strand of CALKVW010000059.1, from coordinate 27,366 downwards.
ACGAGCGCCGCGACCTTCGTGCTCGCGTCTTCGCAGTGCTCCCAGGCGCCTGCCTCGCACATGGCGAGCTGTGCCATCGTCGGGCGATCTTCCGCGCCCACGGCCTTCGACTTGAAGGCGCCACAGCCCTGGAGCTTCTCCTTCTTGGCGCAGAGCCGCTCGTACACCGCGAGCGTGCGCTCCGCCTGGCCCGCCGCCGCGAGGGCCTGGTAGGCGCCGCGGCAGTCCTCGACCGAGGCGGCGTCGTCGGCGCAGCGTGGGTCGACCGTGGCCGAGCTCGGGCCCGCGCCGTAGGGGTTGGGCACGGCGCTCGCGGAGAAGCTCGCGAGGCCCGCGCTCGGGGCGGGCTGTGGCGTGGTGCCTGAGGCGACCGTGCTGGGCTGCTCGGGCACGGGCCCGATCGCGAAGGGAAGGCCGTAGTCGGCGTGCGCCTGCGTGGGCTGCGCCGGCCTCGCGGCCGGTCGCTTCGCCTTCGTGAGGAAGCAGCCGCTCGTGCCGAGCGCCAGACCGAGGAACAGTAGCGGGAGCGCCTTCAGCTTCGTCGTCTTCACGGCTCGCGATGCTCTCCGTTCGCGAGCGGTGCTGCAAGCTCGGCGTCGCCGCCGCGGCCACGCCGCTCTTCGAGCCGCTCGAGCGAGAGCGTCTCGGCGCGTCGCGCGCGCTTCTTCGAGAGCTCGACGCCGACCGCGTCGAGACCGTGTGCGTTGGCCACCGCGAGCATCGTGCCCAGCCCCGCGAAGGGGTCGACGACGACCCGGCACGCGGTCTCGGCGACCAGGAAACGCGCCACGGCCTCGCAGACCTCGATGCCCATCGCCCGCGCCCAGGTCATCTTGCCGAGGCGCGCGAGCACGTCGGGCGTGGAGCGCCCCGGCTCGAGCCGCCTCTCGCGCGAGAAGCAGAGCAGGTGCGCGTAGGCCGGGCGCCCGAAGGTGGTCGTGCCCACCGGGGCGCGACACACGATCTTGTGGAAGAGCAGCGCGCTCTCCGCCTCTTCGGCGCCGCGCTGCACGAGGTAGGCTTTGTCGACCCAGCGCCCCTCGTGCTTGATGTCGGTCTGGAAGAAGACCGCGACGCTCTCCGGGTGCGTGCGCTCGCAGGCGAGGCGCGCCACGCCCACGAACCACGCCCTCCAGGCGTCGAAGTCGAGCGGCACCTCCGAGACGTCGGGCAGCGAGGTGACGACGGCGTGCTCAGGCCCGAGCGCCGCTTGCTCGAGCCAGGCGACGCCATCGCCCTGATGCACCACGCGCGAGGGCATGTCCTTCTCGGCCAGAGCTCCGGTCGGGACGGCCTCGCTCAGGAGAGCGTCGGAGCCTCGCGGCCGCTCGTCGTCACGTACTCGGTGTAGCCGCCACCGTAGAGGTGCGCGCCGTCCTTCGAGAGCTCGAGCACGCGGTTCGAGAGCGCGGCCAAGAAGGAGCGATCGTGCGACACGAAGAGCATCGTGCCCTCGAAGTCCTTGAGGGCTTCGACGAGCATCTCCTTGGTCTCCATGTCCAGGTGGTTGGTCGGCTCGTCGAGCACGAGGAAGTTCGGCGGATCGAAGAGCATGCGCGCGAGCACGACGCGCGCCTTCTCTCCGCCGGAGAGCACGCGGCAGGGTTTCTCCACGTCGTCGCCCGAGAAGCCGAAGGCGCCGGCGAGCGTGCGCAGCGAGCCGAGCGAGGCCTTGGGGAAGCTGTCGATCAGGGTCTCGATGATCGACTTCTGCGGGTCGAGCAGCTCCATCGCGTGCTGCGCGAAGTAGCCCATCTTCACGCTCGCACCGATCTTCACCTCACCGTCGTCGGGGGTGGTCGCTCCGGCGATGAGCTTGAGCAGCGTCGACTTGCCGGCGCCGTTCACGCCGAGCACGCACCAGCGCTCGCGCCTGCGGAGGAGCAGATCGAGCCCGTCGTAGATCACGAGGTCGCCGTAGGCCTTCTTCACGCCGAGCAGGTTCGCGACGTCGTCGCCCGAGCGGGGCGGCTTGGGGAAGTCGAACTCGACGACGCGCCGGCGCTTCGGGGGCTCGACCTTCTCGATCTTGTCGAGCTTCTTGATGCGCGACTGCACCTGCGCCGCGTGGCTCGCGCGCGCCTTGAAGCGGTCGATGAAGGCCTGTTCCTTGGCGAGCATCGCCTGCTGCCTGGCGAACTGCGCCTCGGCCTGCGCCGCCGCGATCTCGCGCTGCTTCAGGTAGAACTCGTAGTTGCCGGTGTAGGTCGTGAGCTCGCCGCCGTCGATCTCGACGATCTTGCCGACGAGGCGGTTCATGAACTCGCGATCGTGCGAGGTCATCACGATCGCGCCCTCGAAGCCGCGCAGGAAGCTCTCGAGCCAGAGGATCGACTCGAGGTCGAGGTGGTTGGTCGGCTCGTCGAGCAGGAGCACGTCGGGGCGCATCAGGAGGATGCGCGCCAGCGCGACGCGCATCTTCCAGCCGCCGGAGAGCTTGTTCACGTCGTCGTCGATCGACGAAGGCCGGAAGCCGAGGCCGGCGAGGATCTCGCGTGCGCGCGCCTCGAGCGCGTAGCCCCCGAGCTCGTCGAAGCGGGCCTGCACGATGCCGAAGCGCTCGACGAGCTCGTCGAGCTCGTCCATGCGCTCCGGGTCGGCCATCGCGTGCTCGAGCTCGTGCAGCTCGGCGCCGACGTCGGAGACCTCGCCGGCGCCCGCCATCGTCTCCTCGACGACGCTGCGGCCGCTCATCTCGCCGACGTCCTGGCTGAAGTAGCCGATGGTCACGCCGCGATCGATCGTCACCTGCCCGGCGTCGGGGGCGTCTTCGCGCACGATCAGCCTGAAGATCGTGGACTTGCCCGAGCCGTTGGGGCCGACGAGCCCGATGGTCTCGCCCTTGAAGACCGTCATCGACGCTTCGAGGAAGAGGATCTGCTGGCCGTGTTGCTTGGAGACGGAGTCGAGGCGGATCACGAGGGTCGCGGGTCTTTGGTCTCTGAGGCGCGGCGCTGCAAGCGAAAGGCGGCCTCGTGGTGCGGAGGAGCATGGCCGCGGCGCCCCCGTGCCGGCGTGGGCGAAGCTCCGACCAACATGGATCAGCATGGATCCATGTCGGCCCCTGAGCACAGCTCGTTTCCCCGCGGATTCCGAGCCTGCTCGGGCTGGCGCGCCTCGTGCTTGGGGCTCGCACCGTGCACACGACCCGCCTCGTCTCGCTCTCGCTCTGCTCCCTCGCGCTCTCCCTCGCCGGCTGCGAGGCCGACGACGGCACGCTCGACTCGGAGGAGTCGGACATCATCGGTGGGGTCGACGCGAAGAGCGCCAAGCTCGACGCCATCGGCACGGTCGGCACGAAGGACTACGAAGGCGCCTACTCCTACTTCTGCACGGCCACGCTCATCGCGCCGAAGGTCGTGCTCACCGCGAAGCACTGCGCCACCTACGACCCCACCGAGCGGCCGCGCATCGAGAGCGAGGAGATCTTCTTCGCGACCGGCGCGGACTCGAGGGCCCCGAAGCAGATCGTGCGCGCCGAGCGCGTGCTGCTCTCGCCGGTGAACGAGGGCGGCATGGTGGAGTTCGGTAGCGACGTGGCGGTGTACGTGCTCGAGAAGCCCGTCGAGGGCGTGAAGCCGATGCCTTGGCTGCCGAACCACCTCACGGCCGACGACCTCGGCGGCAAGTACACCGCCGTGGGTTTCGGGGTGCACGATCGCCAGCGGAACAGCGGCATCCGCAAGGCCGGCACGCTCACGCTCCAGGCCGTCGAGGGCAAGCCGATGCACCGGATCTTCCCCACGGTGGAGGACCTCTACGCGCACCTCGCCGAGCACGACGGAAAGGACTGGGTGGAGCGCAACAAGGCCCGCATCGACGAGTTCTACGGCTTCGAGCTCTTGCCGGACCTCGAGGCCTACCTCGGCATGGGCGAGGGCGACGCGCAGCCCTGCAGCGGCGACTCGGGTGGCCCGCTGGTGAAGAAGATCGGCGAGGAGCTCACGGTCGTCGCCGTGGTGTCGGGCTCGTTCAAGGGTCGCGCCTACCCGTGCAGCACGGTGGGCGAGTCCTACGCCACGCTGGGCGCGAGCGTGCAGACGATGATCGCCGAGGCGACCGGCCCCTGCGAGGGTGTGCCCACCGAGGGCAGCTGCGAGGGCTTCTCCACGGTCTTGCGCTGCGTCGGCGAGAACGAGGGGCCCCAGAAGGTGAACCGCATCGACTGCGGCGCGCTCGATCAGGCCTGCGGCGTCGTCGACGGCGTCGCGCAGTGCGTCGACCCGGAGGAGTGAGGGGCGGAGCCGGGCGTCGCGTGGCCGCGGCCCACGACGCCGCGAGCGCCGACGCTCAGAAGCGGCCGATGAGCCCGAGCGGGAGCCGCCCGCTCTTCATCCGGCCGGCCGCGTCGAGGCGCACGCGTTTGTCGTCGAGCAGCAGGCCCATCGCGTGCAGCACCGAGGTGTGCGCGCTCACGAGGTCGACCCTCGCCCGTGCCACGCGCAGGCGCGCCGTGCGCTGCGCCTCCTCGGCCTCGAGCAGCTGGATCGGCGTCGACGCGCCCGCTGCGTAGCGGGCGCGCTCGAGCTCGACCTGCCTGCCGGCGATCTCGGCCGTCTGCTGCGCGAGCTCGAGGCGCCTGCGCGCCGCCTGCTCGCGCGCGAGCTCGCTCGAGACCTCCGCCTCGATGCGGCGCTTCACCTCTTCGACGCGCGCCTCGGCCGCCTCGACCGCGAGGCGCGCGCGCGCGGCGGCGGCGCGCAGCTGGGTGCCGTCGAGCGGCTGCTCGTAGGTGAGTCCGACGCGCGCGCTCAGCGCCCCGAGGGTGCCGAGCTGCTCGAAGGCGGGCGAGACCTCCTGCACGCCGAGGCCACGCGCCTCGACCGAAGCGTCGAGATCGAGGCGGGCGCGCAGCGGGTTCTCGGTCGTCACCGCGTTGGCCTCGGCGAGCTTCACCGCCGCAACGGCCTCTTTGAGCTCCAAGGACTCGGCGAGCGCGCGCTCGATCGCGTCGTCGGGCAGCTCCGGCGGCATCGGCGGCACGCCCTCGGCCGCGCGCCACGACGAGCTCGAGTCGCCCATCACGCGGGCGAGCTCGTTCGCGCGGCGCTCGACCTCGAGCTCGGCGGCGACCAGCTCCTCGTTGCGTGTCGCGAGGCGCGTCTCGAAGGAGAGCACGTCGGCGGGGGCGGCGGTGCCGATCTCGGCGCGCCCCTTCGCCTCGTCACGCTGCCGCGTGGCGAGCGCGAGCGACTGCCCCTGGATCGAGCTCGCGGCGCCGGCGAACCAGAGCTCCCAGTAGGCGCCGATCACGCCGCGCACCACCTCGCTCGCCGCGCGGTCGCGCGCGCGGTCGGCCTGCTCCTGCCTGGCCTCGGCCTGCACGATCGGCGCTTCGTTGAGCTCGACGCCCGCGTTGCGCAGCAGAGGCTGGATGGCGGCGAAGCGCAGGCCGACTCCGTAGCCGGGGCCGAGCTCGAGCGGGTTGAGCCCGGCGAACACGGGGCCGGTGTTGAAGCGCCACGAGCCGTCGAGGCGGAGCGACAGCTCGGTGCCGAGCAGCGTGCGTTTGCGCAGCTCGGCGCCGACCTGCACCGCGTGGCTCGTGTTCACGGGCGCCATGCCCGGCTCGCGCGAGAGCTGCGGCGTCTGCGTGCGGATGGCCGCGCCGTCGAGGATCAGCGTGAAGGGGTTCTGCGCCTCGCTGCCCTCGAGCGACACGGCGGCGCTCTCCGCCTCGATGGCCGCGCCTCGCAGGGCCGGGCTGCCCACGATCGAGGTCTCGATCGCGCCTCGTTCGTCGATCGCGCGCGGCTCGCGCGCGAGCGCGGAGGGCTCGAAGGCGTGGAACGAGAGCAGCGACGCGAGCGCGGCGGCGAGGCGGAGTCGGCCTGTGAGGTTCATGGGCCCTGGGTCGGGCGAGGCCCCGGCCAGCCTGCCGGTGCCCCGCGATCGGCCGCAACCCTACGCCAAACCCGGGCCGCGCGCCCGCCGCGCGCGCAGGCTTCTCCTCAGCCCTTGCACAGCCGCGCGAAATCGAGGCCCGTCACCACGCCGACGACCTTGCGGCCGTCGATCGCGAGCACGCGGCGCGCGCGCGTCTCCGCGCCCTGGGCGGCTGCGCGGTAGAGCGGCGTGTCGACGTGCAGGCACAGCATGCCGTGGCTCATCGCCTCCTCGACCGGGCCGTCTTGGGGAAGGTCGCGCGCGAGCAGGGCCTCTCGCTGGGTGAAGAGCCCCACCGGCCAGCCCTCGGGGTCGATCACGACGACGCCCTGGGCGCGCGCCTGCGCGAGCCTGTCGGTGGCGAGCGCGATCGTGGCCGTCGTCGGCACGGTGAAGGGTTTGTCGGACATCACCTCGCCGATGGGCGTGTTGATGCGCTCGGCCGCGACCGCCTGCATCGTCTCCTTGGTGCCGAACACGTGCGTGATGGCGCCGTCGGTCTGGACGAAGACGCGGTGGATGCGCTTGTCGACCATGAGGTGCGTCGCGCGCTCGACCTTCGTGTCGCCGTCGACCGAGATCACGCCCTCGTGCATGATCTCGGACACGGGGCGCTCCGGGAGCTCGAGCAGCTTCCACGAGCCGCCGATGCCACGCGGCGCCGCGCGACCGATGCGCAGCATGTCGGTGCGTGAGACGACGCCGACGGCTTTGCCTTGGGCGTCGATCACGGGCAGGGCCGAGTAGCCGCGCTCCTCCATCAGTCCGTTGACGGCGCGGATCGGGGAGGAGGGGTCGACGGCGAGCAGCGGGCCGTGGGCGAACTCGCGAACGGGGGTCTGGAAGCGGGTCATGCCGGGCTGGTTAGCACGGCGCGTGCCGCCCGCAGATCCGCGGCGTCGTCCGAGGGAACGCCCTGTGTGGCCGCAGCGTCGTGCGCAAGCTTTGCGTGCCGGTGCAGGGTTCGCGAGGGGCCGGCTGCGGCGCGTGGCCCGCCGCGCTCAGGGAGCGAGGCGCCCGAGCACGCTGCGCAGCGCCACGCCGTGACCGCCTCGACCACCCGGGAGCCCGTCGAGCCAGGAGCGCTCGTGGGGGCGCGCGTCGCGCACGAGGTGCACGGAGGCGCCGAGCGCGGCGGGCAGCACGAGGTCGAGCTCGAGGATGTCGCCCACGACCAGCAGCTCCTCGAAGCGCTCCACGCCGTGCACCCGCATCACGCGCAGCAAGGCGTCGTGGTAGTGGCCGCGCTTCACGAGCATGGGGCGCTCGAAACCCGGCAGCCGCAGCTCGCTGGGGGCCCGCTCGAAGGCCTCGCTCCGCTCCGCGGTGGAGGCGAGCACGAACTTGCGTGCACCTCCGACGACCTCGACCGAAGCTGCGCGATCGCCGAGCAGCTTCTCCAGCTTCGCGCGCACGTGCCCTTCGTCCGAGTTGGTGACCACCGCCACCGGGCGAGCCCCGGCGAGCAGCGTGTCCATCACCTCGCGCGCGTCCGGTCGGAACACCGAGCGCGTGGCCTTGTACGCGTGGCCGTAGAGCACCTGCAGCACACCCGAGCGCACGGTGGCGTCGGCGAGCCTGCCCGTCCCGCGGAAGAGCTCCTGCGCGACGCAGGTGCACAGGATGTACGGGTCGGCGTCGGCCGGGGCGACGATGCGCCCCTCGAACTCCCAGCCGAAGCGCACCGGGTCGCTCTGCACGAGCGCCGCCGTGCGGTCCCACAGCGAGCTCGTGATCGGGAAGCCGAGCAGATCGAGCAGCGCGCTGCGGAACACGCCGACGAAGGGCTCGGCCTCGGCGACGACGTCGGTGAAGGTGCCGTCGAAGTCGAGCACGACGAGGCGAGGATCCATGGCCGCGACCCTATAGCAGCGCCGCGAGTGAGTTCGCGCTTGATCGCGTGACGAGGTCGTACGAGAGAACCCTCGCCGTGCTACGCCTCCTCGCCCCCTCGCTCCTCGCCCTGCTCTTCGCTTGTGCCGACAGCGAGCCCATCGAGCCCTCCGGTACGAGCAGCTCCTCGGCGGGTGGCGCAGGAGGTGAGGGAGGCGCCGAGGTGGTCAGCTCCTCGGTGAGCACCACGAGCACGAGCACGAGCGCGGGGGTGGGAGGCGCCGAGCCCTCTCCCTGCGGCAACGGGCAGATCGACGAAGGCGAGCAGTGCGACGACGCGAACGACGCACCCGGCGACGGCTGCGACGCTTGCGTCGTCGAGTGCGACGGCCCCGGCGAGTCGAAGCACCCGTCGACCTTCCACTGCTATCGCTACGTCGCGAGCCCACTCGGCTGGGCGGCCGCCGACGCCGCGTGCGCGGCCTGGGGTGGCGCGCCCGGCCAGGCCAGGCTCGCGTCGATCCGCAGCGACCAGGAGCTCGCCAACGTGCTGGTGATCACCGCGGCCGAGGCCTGGATCGGCGCGAACGATCAGGCGACGGAGGGTGTGTACGTCTGGAGCGACGGCGAGCCCTTCGACTTCGAAGCCTGGGCGAGCTTCGAGCCCAGCGACGACGGCGACGACGGCGAGGACTGCGTGCTCGCGCGACCGACCGGGCTCTGGGCCGACGCCGCCTGTGGCCTCGCGCGGCCCTACGTCTGTGAGCGCCGGCCGAGCGGCGCGGACTGACGCCGCGGGGGCTCGAGCCATCGGGTCGGGCTCCTCCGAGCCGGGCTTTGCCCGCTCGGGCTCCACGCGAAAGGTGGGGGGCCACCGGTTGCGGCGTGGCAACCGTGCCGTGCTGCTTGGGCACCCTGGCGCGTGACTCAGGGTTGGGTTACGACCGAGAGCGCATGTTCCGGCCGCAAAGCTTCACCCTCCCGGCCCTCGCGGCCGCGCTCACGGCGCTCGCCCTCGGTGCCTGTGGCGACCCGATCTACGTCGACGAGAACCCGCCCACGGGCGTCGGCGGCTTCGTGCCGACCTCGTCGTCGAGCGGCGCGACCGGCTACGGCGCGAACACCGGCGAGGGTGGCTCGATCGTCCCGCCGCCGCCCGAGTGCGACGACGCCGACAAGCTCTGCGCGCTCGAGATCACCTACGAGAACGCCGCCGCGTCTTCGGTGCGCCTCTACGGCAGCTTCTCGGCCGACGGCTGGACCGTGGGCGTGCCCATGTCGAAGTCGGGCTCCACCTGGTCGGCGAGCATCGACGTGCCGTGGAGCCAGCCGGTCCAGTACAAGTTCTCCGTCGACGGCTCGACCACGTGGATCCCCGATCCCGCGAACCCGAACCAGGTCGACGACGGCTTCGGTGGTTTCAACAGCGTCACGACGCCGATCACCTGCCCCGAGGAGTTCACCTGCGCGCCGCTGCTCGGCGACTTCGACTGGCGCGACGCGGTGCTCTACTTCGTGATGATCGACCGCTTCAACAACGGCTCGACGGCGAACGACTCGCCCGTCTCCGGCGTGCCCGCGGCGGCGAACTTCCAGGGCGGCGACTTCGCGGGCCTGCTCGCGAAGATCAACGAGGGCTACTTCGAGGGCATCGGCGTCAACGCGCTCTGGCTCAGCGTGCCGATGGACAACGCCGACGTGCCCGGGCAGGGCAACGACGGCTACCAGTACAGCTCCTACCACGGCTACTGGCCCAAGGACCTCACGCAGGTCGAAGCACGCCTCGGCACGCTCGCCGAGCTCAAGGCCGTGGTCGACGCCGCGCACGCGCACGATCTCAAGGTGGTCGTCGACTACGCGATGAACCACGTGCACTCGAGCTCGCCGATCTACCAGAACAACCCGGGGTGGTTCTGGCCCAACCAGAACGGCGGTAACAACTGCGTTTGTGGCGAGGGATGCTCCTGGGACGGCGCGGAGGGGCGGCGCTGCTGGTTCACGAGCTACCTGCCCGACTTCAACTTCACGAACGCCGCCGCGCGCGACTTCAGCGTGACCAACGCGGTGTGGTGGGTGAAGGAGCTCGGCCTCGACGGCTTCCGCCTCGACGCGGTCAAGCACATCGAAGACCAGTGGCTGCTCGACCTGCGCTCGCGCATCAAGAGCGAGGTCGAGACCGAGACGCAGCAGCACTTCTACATGGTGGGCGAGACCTTCACCGGCCAGAAGGACACCATCAAGTACTACGTGAACCCCTCGACCATGCTCGACGGTCAGTTCGACTTCCCGCTGAGGGCCGAGATCCTGCGCACGATGCTCATCAAGGCCGGGCCGATGACGGATCTCAACGGCTTCTTGACGAACAACGTCACGTACTACGGCAACGGCATCATGAGCACGTTCATCGGGAACCACGACATCCCGAGGACGATCCACTTCGCGCAGGACACGCCCGTGTGGGGCGACCCTTGGGCCGGCGGCAAGGACCGCGCGTGGACGAACCTGCCCGGCCTGCCGAGCGGCACCAACGCCTTCGAGCGCATGGCGAACGCCTTCACGCTCATCTACACGATCCCCGGCGTGCCGCTCGTCTACTACGGCGACGAGATCGGCCTGCCGGGCGGCGGCGATCCGGACAACCGCCGCTTCATGCAGTGGTCGGGCTACACGGCCGGGCAGCTCCTCTTGAAGAACCACCTCACCGAGCTCGGGCGCATCCGCAAGGAGCACTCGGCGCTGCGCAAGGGCACCTGGTCGAGCGTCGGGGCGAACGCCGACACGCTCGCCTTCCGCATGCAGTACAACACCGAGACGGTCTACGTCGTGCTCAACCGCGCCGACTCGCAGCAGAGCGTCTCGGGGCTGCCGAGCCAGGCTTTCTTCGACGAGATCAGCGGTCAGAACGTGTCCGGCCCCACCGTGCAGGTGCCGGCTCGATCGGCGCGCATCCTCGTGTCACCCTGACGGCGTGAGCGAAGGGCAGGGGCGCACCCACCTGCGAACGAGGCGCAGCGCTCGTGGCGCTGCGGCTCTGCTGCTCGCTTCGAGCGCGCTCCTGCTCGGCGCGGCCTGCGACGCCGGCCCGCCGAGGCGCGACTGCAGCGCGCGCATCTGGGTGCCGGTCTCGGCGGGCGACGTCGCCGTGGCGGGGAGCTTCTCGGGGTGGGCGCCCATCTTGCGCCCCGCCGAGTACGACGAGTCGTGGAGATTGTTGCGTCTGCAACTTCCTCCGGGCGAGCACGGCTACCAGCTGGTGCGCCCCTCGGGCGAGCGCTTCATCGACCCGCTCAACCCGCTCAGCAGCTTCCGCGACGACGGCGACGGCGACGAGGTCTCACTCCTGCTCGTGCCCGACTGCGCCGAGCCCAAGATCCTCGTCGACCGGGTCGAGGTCGATCAGGCGGGCCAGTTCTCGCTCGACGCGCGCTTCCTCGCCGCGAGCTCGGGCGCCGAGCTCGACCCCGAGACCGTGCGGGGTACGACGGCGGCGGGCGCCGGCGCCGGCGTGGGCGAGAGCGACCCTGGCGCCGGAGAGCTCTCGCTCGGCGGTGAGCTGCCTCGCGGCAAGACGACGCTCTACGTCGACGCGAGCGACGTGGACGGCGTCCCCGCCCGCACCGAGCGCGTCGTCGCTTGGCGCGATCGCGCCATGCCCGCCTGGAGAGACGGCCTGCTCTACCAGATCATGATCGACCGCTTCCGGGGCGACGGCGGCGCACCGCTCGAGGCGCCGCCGACCGCGGGCTCGCGCGCAGGAGGCACGCTCGACGGCGTCACCAGCGCGCTCGAGGACGGCAGCCTCGAGGCCCTCGGCGTCACCGGGCTCTGGCTCTCGCCGGTGTACCTCGTGCCCGACGAAGCGCGTCTGGGCCGCGACGGGCGCATGTACGAGGGCTACCACGGGTACTGGCCGGTCGAGTCGAGGCGCGTCGACCCTCGCATCGGCGGCGAAGCGGCGCTCGAGCGGCTCGTGGCGGCGGCGCACGCGCGAGGCATCTCGGTCGTGCTCGATATCGTGCCCAACCACGTCTACGAGACGAACCCGCTGCTCGACGAGCGCCCCGAGTGGTACCGCCCGGAGTCCTGCGTCTGCGGCGACGCCGGCTGCGACTGGGGCACCGAGGCGAACTCCTGCCTCTTCGTGCCCTACCTGCCCGACGTGAAGCTCGAGCACCCCGAGGCGCTGCGCAACGCGGTCGACGAGGCGCGCTTCTGGACCGAGCGCTTCGATCTCGACGGCGTGCGCATCGACGCGGTGCCGATGATCCCACGCGCGGCGCTGCGTCGCATCTCGGAGGAGCTGCGCCGCGCGGTCTCGCCGCGCGACGCGATGTTCGTGCTCGGCGAGGTCTTCACGGGTCCGGGTAGGGGAGGCGTCGAGCAGATCGCGGCCTTCTTGGGCCCCTCGGCGCTCGACAGCGCCTTCGACTTTCCGCTCATGTGGGCGCTGCACGGCGCCGTCGCGCGTGGCACCGGCAGCTTCGCCGAGGTCGAAGACGTGCTCGCGTATTCGGAGCAGCGATACCGCGGATCGGGCGTGCTGCTCGCGCGCATGCTCGACAACCACGACGTGCCTCGCTTCATGGCCGTGGCCACGGGCGAGGGCGCCGTCGACCCCTGGACGGATCCACCCGAGCAGCCCTCACTCGACGAGCCCTACGACCGCATGGAGCTCGGCTTCGCCGTGATCTTCAGCCTGCCCGGCCTGCCGCTCGTGTACTACGGCGACGAGATCGGGCTCACCGGCGCGAACGACCCGGACAACCGCAGGGTGATGCCGCGCGAGAGCGAGCTCTTGCCGAGGCAGCGCGCGCTGCGTGAGCGGGTGCGTGAGCTCTCGCGCCTGCGTCGCTGCTCGGGCGCGCTGCGCGGCGAGGCGCGAGAGGCGCTCGTGGTCGAGCAGCGGCGCTACGCCTACGCGCGAGGTCTGCCCGGCGAGGCGCGCGCGATCGTCGCGCTCTCGTCGGAGCGCGAGGCCTCGGAGCTGCTCGTGCCTGCTCCGGAGGCGAGCGCTCCTGCGTGGGTCGACGCGCTGAGCGGCGAGCGCTTCGAGGCGGCCGCGGCAGGGCTGCGCCTCCCCCTGCCCGCGCTCGGCTACCGCGTGCTCTTGCCCGAGGGCGACGCCTGCCTGCCTTGATCCGCGTCGCGCTTCGCTGCTAAGGCCTTCGCGGAGAGATGGCGGAGCAGGCAGCGGTGCGCGCGCTCGAGGCGCTCGGGTTCAACCTGAACGAGGGGCGCGCCTACACGGCGCTGCTCCAGCGCGGCCCCTCGACCGGCTACGAGGTCAGCCAGCACGCCGGCGTGCCACGCTCGGCCGTCTACGCGGTGCTGCGCCGGCTCGTGGGCGAAGGCGCGGCGCGCCGGGAGCCTGGCCCGCCCGAGCGTTTCACCGCGGTCCCGCCGGAGGCGCTCTCGGCGCTCTTGCGCCAGCGCTTCGAGAGCTCGCAGCACGCGCTCGTGGAGGCGCTGGCGGAGCTCGACACCTCGCCTTCGGTGCCCGACGCCTTCAGCGTCGAGGGCTACGAGCGGATCCTCGAGGAGGCGAGGCACATCGTCGACGGCGCAAGATCGACGATCGTCGCGAGCGGCTGGCCGCGTGAGCTCACGGAGCTCGCGAGGGTGCTCGAGCACGCCGTCGAGCGCGGCGTGTACGTGCTGCTCTTCTCGCACGCCGGGCTGCCCGAGGCGCTCGCGGGCGTGCACTTCAGCTACGGCCTGCGCGAGGCCGACCTCGAGGCCTTCTGGCGGCACCGCCTGGTGGTCGTCGCCGACGACCGCAAGAGCCTGATCGGCGCCACCGAGCACAAGGCTGGCGATCGCGCCGTGGTCAGCGAGACGGTCGCCATCGCGGAGCTGGCCGTCGGCCAGGTGACGCTCGACGTGACGCTGCTCGCGCAGCGCCACGGCGTCGACACCTCCGAGGTGATGGGCCGGGTGCTCGGCGATCGCGTGGGCAGGCTCGACACCCTGCTCGCCGGCAGCGTGCCCACGCTCGGCGGCTCGGGGCGGCGCGCGAAGAAGGGCGGCCGCTCGCGCGCCGATTGAGAGGGCGCGCCCCTTCGCGGCGCGCGCCCTCGTCTCGCCTCAGCCCGGCACGCAGACGCTGCCCGTGCCCTCGGGGCTCACGAAGTCGACCGCGTCACTGCAGAGCGCGTCGTCATCCCAGCCCCGGCAGAGCGTGCAGTCGCTGCCGCTCGCGCAGCGCTTGAAGCAGTAGTTCTTGCCGTCCAGATGCTCGACGCACGCGGTGTTCGCCGGGCAGTCGGTGTCGGCGGTGCAGTCGCGCCTCGTGCAGTATCCGCCGCCGAGCGTCGTCACGCACTCCAGGTCGGCGTCGCAGTCCGAGCCCGTGCTGCAGGCTGCGCCCACGCCGCAGTCGCCCGGCACGCACACCTTGCGGTTCGCCGCCCCGCCTCCGCTCGATCGGCAGATGAAGTCGCGGCCCGCCTGTCGTTGGCAATACTCCTGCTCGTCGACCGGGCCCTCCTCGCCGGGCGCGGCGACGAGGTCTTCGTCTTCACAGCTGAGGAAGCACATGTTCTGGCCGGTCGACTCGAAGGGAGAGCAGACCTGCGAGATGTCCGTCTTGCACTCGCCCTCGGCGCTGCAACAGTCGGCGTCGCTCTGGCAGAGGTGCGTGCAGTAGCCGCCGCGGACGCGGTCGAGGCACTGCGCCTCGCCGGCGAGCTCACCCTCGGCGACGTCGGGGTAGCAGTCGCTCGCGGCCTCGCAGGCCGCGCCCGTCTCCTCGGGTCGCCCCGCGCCCGTACCGCCGCCGCCCGAGCCGCTGCTCGAGCTGTCGTCCCCGCAGCCTACCGGCGTGAGCGCGGCGGCCATCGTCCAAGCGACACCGAGGGCGAAGAGCTTCTTCATGGACCCCATCGTAGGGGGGGCGCGAGGTCGCGGCCAAGCCTCGCTTCGCGCTACGCGCTCGACGCCGCGGGCTCTATCCTGCCCGCATGCGCCGTCTCCACCTGCACGGGATCCTGCTCCTCGCTTCGGTCGCCATCGCCTCCTCGTCGACCACGAGCTGTAGCTGCGACGGCGGCGACGACGACACGAGCTCGTCGAGCGGCGGCGCGGGACAGGGGGGCTCGGGCTCGGGCAGCGGCGCCGGTGGAGCGGGCGGCGGCGGCTTCGTGACCACCGGAACGGCCTCGGGCGGCGGCGGCGCGGGTGGCGAAGGCGTGGGCGGCGGCGACGAGAGCTGCGTCTTCGTGCCGCCGGCGGGAGACTTCGCGCCTTCGCTCGACTGCGCGTGGAACGGGCCGGCCGTGGGCTCGCCGTACCAGAACTACAACGACGTCGTGTCCACGCCCGTGGTCGTGAACCTCACCGACGACAACGCCGACAACGTCGTCGATCTCGACGATATCCCCGATATCGCCTTCATCACCTACCGCCTCCAGGAAGATGGCTGCTGCAACCAGCGTGGCGTCTTGCGCGTCGTCTCGGGTGGCTGCAACGCCGACGGCAGCATGACCGAGCATTACTCGGTCGGTGGGAACGAGATCCAGGCGCAGATCGGCGTCGCCGACGTGTGGCTCGACAACTCCGGTGGCCTCGCGGCAGGCGACATCGACGCCGACGGCTCGGTCGATCTGGTGGCCACCACGCGGGCCGGCGGCACGATCGCCTTCGAGCGCGACGGTACGGTGAAGTGGTACCAGCCGATGTACCCGCTCGGTGGCACGGCGGGCGATCACCTCGCCGGCACGACGCCTTCGATCGCCGACCTCGACGCCGACGGCAACCCCGAGGTCATCCAAGGGCGTGTGGTGCTGAACGGCGCCGACGGCAGCCTCAAGTGGAAGGGCACGGCAGGCGTGGGCACGAACGGCTTCATGGGGCCTGTGAGCTCCGCGGCGGACATCGACCTCGACGGCGATCTCGAGGTGCTCGCCGGCTCGACCGCGTATTCGGCCGACGGCGCGGTGCTGTGGACCTTCGACTTCGGCGTGCCGATCACCGCTGCCAACTGTCAGGCCTCGGGCTTCCCCTGCGACGGCTACACCGCGACCGGCAACTTCGACGCCGACGACGAAGCCGAGGTCGTGATCGTGCGCGCGGGCGTCGTCTACTTCGTGAACCACGACGGCACGCCGATGCTCGACCCGGCGACGACCCAGCCCGTGCGCGTCGACCTGCCGGTCGACAATTGCACCCGCAACGAAGGCGGGCCGCCCACGATCGCCGACTTCGACGGCGACGGCGACGCGGAGGTCGGCGTCGCGGGCGCCGACTTCTACGCCGTCATCGATCTCGAGTGCCTCGCGACGCCGCTCCCGGCGCAGTGCTCCGACCCGGGCATCCGCTGGAAGCAGGCCTCGGACGACTGCTCCTCGCGCGTCACCGCGTCGAGCGTGTTCGACTTCGACGGCGATGGAAAGACCGAGGTGATCTACAACGACGAGCAGTTCTTCCGCGCCTACGACGGCACCACCGGCGCGGTGCTCATCCAGGTCGCGAACAAGTCGCACACGCGCCTCGAGATGCCGGTCATCGCCGACGTCGACAACGACGGCAACGCCGAGATCCTCTTCGTCGAGAACGCCTCCGGCGGTGGCACCACGCAGGGCATCCGCATCTACGCCGACGGCAGCGACGCCTGGGTGCCCACGCGCCGCATCTGGAACCAGCACGCCTACCACGTCACCAACGTGACCGAGCTCGGCATGATCCCCGTGCCGGAGTCGCCCAACTGGCTCGAGCCCACGCTCTCGACGCCGTCAGGGCGCATGAACAACTTCCGCCAGAACCTGCCCGCCTTCGACGTCTTCGCCGCGCCGGATCTGACCGTCGAGCTCAGCTTCTCGACCGCGAGCTGCCCGGCCTTCCTCGGACTGGTCGCGAAGGTCTGCAACGAAGGCGCGCTCCAGGTCGGCGCGGGCGTGCCCGTCGCCTTCTACGACAACGGCACGGGCGACCCGATCGCCTGCGGCAACGCGCCCACCGCGACCACCGCGCCGCTCAACCCGGGCGCCTGCCAGAACGTGGTCTGCCAGCTCACGAGCCCGCCCGTCGCGCCGAGCACGATCGACGTGCGCGCCTGCGTGGACAACCAGGGCTACGACTGCGCTGCCTCGCCCTCGAGCGGCGGCGCGAACAACGAGTGCCGCGAGGAGAACAACCTCTCCGACGGCACGGGGGTGGGTTGCCCGCAGATCAATTGAGCCCCAAGCTCCGCCCCATGCTCGACCGAAGCGCGCTCGCGTTGCTCCTCAGCTTCGTCCTCTCGGGGTGCTCGTCCTCCGACTCGTCGGCGCGCCCACCCGAATCGGCGCAGCCCGCCCAGGCTCCGGCCGCGCCGGGTGGCGCGCCCGCCACCCGAGGGGCGGAGCTCGGCAAACCCGCACCCGACTTCGAGCTCGTCGACCTCGACGGCAAGACGGTGAAGCTCTCGGACCACGCGGGAAAGATCGTCGTGCTCGAGTGGTTCAACCCGGACTGCCCCTTCGTGAAGCGCAACCACGAGCAAGGCCCGCTGAAGGATCTCGCGAAGCGCGTACGCGACAAGGGCGTCGTCTTCCTCGCGATCAACTCGGGCGCACCGGGCAAGCAGGGCCACGGCAAGGAGGCCAACCTCGCGGGGCGTGATCGCTACGGCATCGACTACCCCATCCTGCTCGACGAGAGCGGCGCGGTCGGCAGGGCCTATGGCGCGAAGGCCACCCCACACATGTACGTCGTGGACGCGAAGGGTGTGCTCGCCTACGCGGGGGCGATCGACAACGCGCCCGACGGCGACCCCGACGACGGCAAGCTCGTCGATCACGTGTCGCAGGCGATCGAGGATCTGAGCGCCGGCCGCCCCGTCGCCACGCCCGAGACGAAGGCCTACGGCTGCAGCGTCAAGTACGGGAGCTGAAGGCCCGAGGCGCCGCCGGGCCGGCGGGGCTGCATCGGAGGGCTGCTTCGGCGCGGTCTCGCGGCCGCCTCCATGCTAACGATCGCGGTCAGTGCACCCGGGAGACCTCGTCGCAGGTAGGTTCGTCATCGAGCGCATCGCCGGGCGAGGTGGCATGGGCACGGTCTTCCGTGCGCTCGACACCGTGCTCGCGCAGCCGGTCGCGCTCAAGGTCCTCTCGGGCGGTCAGGACGCGATGGTCGATCGCTTCCTGCGTGAGGCTCGCCTGCTCGCCGAGATCGAGCATCCCGCAGTGGTGCGCTACGTCGCGCAGGGCGCCGAGGGGGCCTCGCTCTGGCTCGCCATGGAGTGGCTCGAGGGGCTCGACCTCGCCGAGCGCCTGGCGAAGGGCCCGCTCGGAGTGCGCTCGGTGCTCCAGATGGCGCACCGCGCCGCCGAGGGGCTGGCGAAGGCCCACGCCGCCGGCGTCGTGCACCGCGACGTCAAGCCGAGCAACCTCTATCTCGTCGAGGGCGACCCCGCCCGCACCAAGCTCATCGACTTCGGCGTCGCCCGCACCGGCGGCCGAACCAAGCACCTGACGACCACCGGCCAGTTCGTCGGAACCGCCGGCTACATGGCGCCGGAGCAGATCGTCGGCGAGCGCGAGGTCGACGCGAGGGCCGACGTCTTCTCGCTCGGCTGCGTGCTCTTCGAGGCGCTCACGGGGCGCCCGGCCTTCCCTGGTGACTCGATCATCGCGGTGCTCGCCAAGGTGTTGAAGGACGATCCGCCGCGTGCGAGCGAGCTCGAGCCTCGTACGCCGCGCGCGCTCGACGACCTCATCGCCTCGATGCTCGCGAAGAAGCCCGGCGACCGGCCCGACGACGCGGCGCGCGTCGTGGAGCTCTTGCGGCTCGTCGAGGAGAGCGGCGACGCCGCCGAGCTCACGCTGCCGCGCGTGCGGGTGAGCGTCACGGGCAGGGAGCAGCGGCTCGTGAGCGCGATCCTCGTCGCGCTCGAGCCGGGCGCGCGTCTGCCGGCGGAGGCGCTCCAGCGCGCGGCCGAGGTCGGCGCCGAGCGCACCGAGGTGGCCGAGGGCGTGCACATGTTCATCCTCCAGGCGGGAGGCTCCGCAGGCGACCAGGCCGCTCGCGCGGCCGTGTGCGCGCTCTCGCTCGCGCGGCTCCTGCCGACGGCCACCGTCACGCTCGGCACCGGGCTCGCCGAGGCGAGCTCCGAGCTGCCGGTCGGTCCCGCGATCGACCGCTGCGCGATGCTGCTCGATCAGTCGTCGAGCTCCGGGAGGATCGGCGGGCAGCGCGTGGCCTCGGAGGGCGTCGCGATCGACGAGGTCACCGAGGGTTTGCTCGGCGACCGCTTCGAGATCGACTCGCGCGACGGTCGCCGCGTGCTCGTCGGGACGAGGGCTGCGGCGACCGCTCCGGGCGTCGCCCAGCGCGCGGCCCCCTTCGTCGGCCGCGACAAGGAGCTCGTGATGCTCGAGGCCTCCTTCGAGGAGGCCATGGGGGAGCCCGTCGCGCGCAGCGTGCTCGTCGTCGGCGCGCCTGGCGCGGGCAAGTCGCGCCTCTTGCGTGAGTTCCTCGCGCGCGCCACCGCCACCGGTGAGGCGCGCGTGATCGCCGCGCGTGGCGACATCGTCGGCGCGGGCTCGGCGCTGTCGCTCGCGAGGCAGCTCCTGCGCTCCGCCGCGGGCGTGCGCGAGGGCGAGGCAGCGCACGACGTCGGCGAGAAGCTCGACGCCTACCTCGCGACCCGCTTCGACGGCGCCTCGCTCGGGCGCGCGCGGGCCTTCCTCGGTGAGCTGCTCTCGGCCGAGAGCGGCGCGGCCCCCGTGCCGGAGCTCGTCGCGGCGCACAACGAGCCGCGCGTGCTCGCCGAGTGGCTGCGCCGCAGCTTCGTCGAGTGGCTGCGCCGCGAGGCCGCGGCGGGGCCGACGCTCATCGTGCTCGACGATCTGCAGTGGGGCGACGTCGTCACCGTGAGCTGGATCGGCGAGGCCCTGCGCGGCAAGCCCGAGATGCCCGTGCTCGTCGTGGCGCTCGCGCGCCCCGAGGTCCACACCACGCTGCCCGACCTGCGCGAGATGCTCGATCTCCAGGAGCTCCGACTCGCGGGGCTCACCAGGCGCGCCGCAGAGCAGCTCGTCCGAGCATCGCTCGGGCCCGACACGAGCCCGGCGGCGATCGCGCGCATCGTGGAGCACGCCGAGGGCAACCCCTTCTTCGTCGAAGAGCTCGTGCGCCGCACGAAGGAAGATCGCAGCGACGCCGCGCCCGAGACGGTGCTCGCGGTCGTGCAGTCCCGCTTCGGCAAGCTCGACACCGACGTGCGCCGCGTGCTGCGTGCCGCGAGCGTCTTCGGCCGCACCTTCTGGCGGGAGGCGATCCGAGGCCTCGTGGGTGCGCCCTCGCTCGACGTGCTCGACGAGCAGCTCGCGATGCTCGAGCGTCAGGAGATCATCGAGCGCGCGCCCGAGGGGAAGTTCGCGGCGACGAGCGCGTGGAGCTTCAGGCACGATCTCCTGCGCGACGCGGCCTACGCGATGCTCACGCCGGAGGACCGCACGGTCTCGCACCAGCGCGCGGCGGAGTGGCTCGAGGCCGCTGGAGAGCGCGACGCGATCACGCTCGCGGACCACTGGCAGCGAGCCGGAGATCACCGCTCGGCCGCGAGGTGGCTCTTGCGCGCGGCCGAGGCGGCGACCGAGGTCGCGAGCTTCCGAGAGGCGCTGCGCCTCGTCGACCGCGCGCTCGACGTCGAGGGGCTCGACGACGCGCAGCGCGGCGCGCTCCGCGTGGTCGAGGCGGTCTCGTCCGCCTTCCTCCAGGACTGGTTGCGGGCGAGCCGAGCCGGCCACGAGGCGCTCGCGCTCGTCGCGCCCGGCACGGTGCTCTGGTTCCGCGCGATGGGCCTGCTCGGCTTCGCGACGGCCTCGATCGGCGACTACGCCGCGCTGGAGCGGCTCGTCGGCTCGGTCCGGGCGATGCACGTCGACCCCGAGCCCACGGGGCCCTACGGCTTCGCGCTCTACACGCTCGTCTCCAGCCTCGGCATCGGCGGCCGGGCCGACGTCGCCGAGGAGCTGCTCCGCCGCATGGCGAAAGACGCCCCGCTCCCTGACTTCGGCTTCGTCGGTTGGCGCTCGCTCGCGCGGGCCCACGCCGCGCTGTTCACGCGCCAGAGCCCCGGCGACGCGCTGCGCTTCGTCGACGAAGCGAGGCGCTTCGCGCCCGGGCTCGACGCGGTCTACCGCATGGCGTCGACCTACTACTTCGTCGCGGCGCGCCTCGAGATCGGCGACTACGTCGCGTCCGAGCGCGCCGCGCAGCGGCTCGTGAGCGACCCCGAGACGCGCGCGGTGCCGTTCTTGGTCGGCTGGGCGACGCACGCGCTCGCGCGCGTCGCGCTCGCCGGCGGTCGCTTCGACGAGGCCACGGCGCTGGCCGAGCGTCTACGCACGGAGAGCAGCGGTCTCATCAACCAGCGAGGCACGAGCTTGCTCGCGCAGATCCACCTCGCGGCGGGCAGGCTCGACGAAGCCCGCGCGATCGCGACCGAGGCCTGCGAGCGCATCTCCACGCCGGCCGACACGGCCTCTGCGCTCTTCGTCCGCGCCCGCGTGGGCATCGCGCGCGCCGAGCTCGAGCAAGCGGCGGCCGACGTCGAGCGGGCCCGCTCGATCCTCGGCACCACCGGCAGCTCACCGAACCTCGGCTCCACGCTGCACAACGTCGAGGCCGAGCTCGCGCTGGCCCGAGGCGAGCTGGAGCTCGCCCGAGAGATCGTGACGCGCGCGCGCGCCCGCATCCATCGGCTCGGAGAGCGCATCGTCGACCCGGCGCTCGCGCTCTGCTGGCGCAAGCGCGCCGTCGAGAGCGCGCGCACCGAGGCGCTCGCGGAGCAGCTCCTGGGCGACACCGTGCTGCTCGACCCGGCCGACGCGGAGGTCACCGCCGTGGTCGAGACGAGCTGGCTCGACGAGCCTACGAGCGCCGACGACTACGGGCTCGCAGGCGACGAGCCGACGCTCGACATCCTCCCGGTGCCGAGCGGGCGCGGCCCGAGCCACTGAAGCCGCGAGGCGAAGCGCTCGATGGCGTCGGCTGCGGCGTAGGGCGCCTCCTGGTGGACCGAGTGGCGCACTCCTTCGACGACCTCGAGCTCGGCGCCAGGGATGCGCCCGCGTAGCTCCTCGCCCATCGACACCGGCAGCGCGTCGTCGCGCCGACCCCAGAGCAGGAGCGTCGGCGCGCGGATGCGCTCGTAATCTTCGGCGAGCGCCCGCACCTCCGGCCAGATCGGCGTGTCGTCGTCGCGAACGGGCCGGATCCTGCGCAACATGGCCTGGCTCGCGCGCCTGCGGTTCCTGTCCTGGAGGCTCTCGAGGATGCGCGTCGCCTCGCCGCCGAGCGCGCGCCGCTCGGGCTCTTCGACCGAGCCGACGATCGCCTGCTCGACGCGGCTCTCGAGCACCCCGAAGGCGCTCCCGAAGCCGACCTCGAGCTCGCTCAGCTTGGCGAGCTCGACCAGGGTAGGGCTCCACGACGCGGTGAGGATGTCGGCGGGCGCGATCAGCACCGCGCCGACGACGCGCGCGTCGAGCTCGTCGTGCAGCGCGCCGAGCTCGGGGCTTCCGAGCAGGTGCATCGTCACGGTGCCGGCGATCGAGTGACCGACCAGCACGAGCTCGCGACGCTCGGGCGCCTCGGCCTGCCACGAGGCCAGCGCGCGCAGGGTCGCGCGGGCGATCCATCGTGGCGTGTAGGCCTCGGCTCCGAGCGACTCGGGGTCTGGCGCCGAGCTCTGCCCCGTCCCGGGCAGGTCGAGCACGAGCACACGCCGCTTCGCCGCGAGCTGCGCCGTCACGAAGCGCCAGGTGCGCCCATCGCTGAAGATGCCGTTGAGCAGCACGATCACCGGCCCCTCCTCGTGCTCCAGGCCGATCTCGCGTGCGTGCACGTGGAGCTTCGGTCCGCCAGGCTCGGAGGCGTCGAGCCGGTGGCTCCGCTCGAGCAGGCCGTCGTCGGCTGCGCGCAGCGCCATGTAGGGCGACGTCGTGCGCTCGTCGAGCAGCTGCGTCGCCGGGGCGCACTCGACGGCCGCGAGCGCGACGGCGAGCACGAGCGCGTGCTCCGCTCTCCCCCCGCTCGGCCGCGCCGCAGAGTTCGGCGAACGACGAATCATGGTATCCAGGCTAGGTGTTCCAAGGGAGGGACCTCGTCAAGGCCTTCCGGTCGATTCGCTTCGAGCAGGAGGCCGACGCGGAGGCGTTCGTCAGCCAGGCCGGCGCGGCGACGGCCGCGGAGATCGTCAAGCTGCTAGGCGTGGCCGTCGAGCTCGGCGAGCGCTCCCTGCCGCGCGTGCAGGCGCTGCGCGCGCGGGCGATCGCCCAGTTGGCGGAGCCTGCGCTCGGGCCGGAGCTCTTCACCGACGGCCTGCGCGCGCTACGCGCCGCCGACCCGGAGCTCAGCAAGGTGCTCGTGCCCATGCTCGTGCGCTCCAACGACGTCGCTGCGCACGCCGAGCTCTGTGGGCTGCTCCGCGAGCCCGACCAGGCGGTGCGCGGCGCGGCCGCCGAGGTGCTCCGGCACGTCGGCGGGCGCTCGGCCCTCGACATCGTCGCCAAGCTCGCCGCCGACCCGGGCTTCCCGGGGCGCATGGAGGCGATGAGCGCGCTCCTGCCCCGAGCGGGTGTGCAGGGCATGCCGCTCATCGTCGCCGTGCTGCGCGGCGGGCGGCCGATGGAGAAGATCTACGCGCTCCGGCAGCTCGCCTCCGACGAGCGCTACGCCAAGGACCCCGACGGGCTCTTCGGCGCCATCGGCATCGCGCTGCGTGACCAGGACGAGCGCGTCGTCGCGCAGGCGGTCACCTCGCTCGGGCAGCTCGACCCGGCGACGGTGTGGGCGCACGGCGCGGAGGTCATCGGTGGGCACGGCGTCGACGTGCTCAAGGCCTTCGCGGTGCAGGTCGCCCAGCTCGACAGCGAGTCGGTGGTCAGCTTCTTCCGCGAGCGCATGCGCGAGGGCAGAAGAGGCGATCGCGTCGCGCTGCTCGACGCCATCCAAGCTGCGGGCGCCCAGCACCTCTCGCCGGCTCTGCTCGACGCTCTCGCCAGCCGCGACGTCATCGTGCGCACCCGCGCGACCGAGGTCGTCTCCGAGCTCGCGCGCCTCGGCCGCATCGACGCCGCCAAGGCGATCGTGTGGCTGCTCCGCAGCAAGGACCCGAACGTGCGGAGGGTGGCGGCGGAGATCGCCAACCAGGTCGGCGACTCCGAGGGCACGCTCGCCCCGCGGCTGCTCCACTTCCTCCGCGACGAAGACTGGTGGGTCCGCGAGCGCGTGCTCGACGCGCTCATCGAGATGAACGGCGCCGCGCTCACGCGCCACATCGTCACCGAATACCTCTCCGACCCCTCCGACGTCGTGCGCCGCTTCGCGGTGAGCGCTCTCCTGCGCATCGCCGACCCTCGCGCGCTCGGCGCGCTCGTGCGCACCGCGCAGAGCGACTCCGACTGGTTCGTCTGTGAGCTCGCGGTCGAGACCATCGGCAAGCTCGGCGATCCCAGAGCCACCGACTACCTCGTGGATCTGCTCGGCAAGCGCCCCGAGCTGCGCGTCGCGCTCATCGGCGCGCTGCGGGCGCTGAAATCGAGCGAGGCCCTGCCCGAGGTCGCCGATCTCGTGCTCGACGAAGACCCGGACGTGCGCGCCGCCGCCATCCAGATGCTCGACGAGCTCGACGACGGCTCGCACGCGCTCTTCGTGAAGGGCTGCGAAGACGATCCCTCGCCTACCGTGCGCGAGGCCGCGTCGCGCCTGCTGCGTCGCTTCAAGCTGCAGCGCGTCGAGGTCGACGTCGCCTCCGGCGAGCTGCGCTCACTCGACGCGATCCTCGTGCACGCGCTCGGCCGTCAGGCCGACGACCTCTTCCTCCACGCCGGCAGGCCGCCTTCGATCAAGCGCCTCGGCAAGGTGGAGCCGCTCGGCAGCACCGTGCTCGACGCGCAGGCCCTCCGCGAGCTCATCTTGCCGCACCTCTCGCACGACCAGCGTCTCGCGCTCGAGGCCAAGCGCGACGTCGACTTCTCCTACCAGCTCGCGGAGCGCGATCAGCGCTTCCGCGTGAACGTCTTCGCGCACTCCACCGGCCTCGGCGCGGTGTTCCGCGCCGTGCGCGACGAGATCGCCGGTCTCGACGCGCTCGGCGTGCCACCCATCGTGCGCTCCTTCGCCGAGCTCCCGCACGGCCTGGTGCTCGTCGGCGGGCCCACGGGCGCGGGCAAGTCGACCACGCTCGCCGCGCTCATCGACCACATGAACCGGACCTCCTCGCGTCACATCGTGACGATCGAGGACCCGATCGAGGTCGTGCACAAACGCGTGCAGAGCCTCGTCAACCAGCGAGAGCTGGGCTCGCACACGCGCACCTTCCAGGCCGCGCTGCGGTCCACGCTGCGCCAGGATCCAGACGTCATCCTCGTCGGTGAGCTGCGAGACCTCGATACGATCGCCTTCGCCGTCACGGCCGCCGAGACGGGCCACCTCGTGCTCGGTACCGTGCACACCTCGGCCGCCGACGCGACCCTCGACCGGCTCATCAACGCCTTCCCCACGAAGCAGCAGACCCAGGTGCGCAGCATGCTCGCGGAGTCGCTGCGCGCGGTGACCTGCCAGTACCTCGTGCGCACGCCGCAGGGAGGGCGAGCGCTCGCGGTCGAGGTGATGATCAACAACGAGGCGATCCGCAGCCTCATCCGCAAGGGAAAGACCTTCCAGATCCCGAGCATCATCGCGACCTCGCGAGAACACGGCATGCAGCTCATGGACTCCGAGCTGCTCCGGATGGTGAAGGAGGGGCGGGCCGATCTCGACGACGCCTACCCCAAGGTGCTCGACAAACGAGCCTTCGAGGTCGCGCTGGGGCTCGCGCCGCTCGAGCCCGTGGAGCCAGGCGCCGCCGGGCGCGCGAGCGGCGGCGCCACGCCGGCCTCGAGCGTCGGTGCGCGCGCGAGCTCCGCGAGCATCCCGACCCAGCCGCCCGGCGCGGAGCGCCTCAGCGGGATCACGCCGCGCATCGAGGAGCTCGATCACCGCTCGAGCTTCCCGCCGTCACGCCCGAGCGTGGCTCCACCCCTCGCCACGCCGTCCTCGCCGCCCTCCGCGCGCCCGAGCGCGTCGCCGCCATCCGCTGCGCGCCCGAGCGCTTCGATGCCCGCGGCCTCACCCGGTCTGCGACCGAGCGGCGCGATGCCGGCCGCCGCTCCACATGCGAGCTCGCCGCCTGCGCCTGCCCCCACGCAGGATCCGACCTCCTCCAGGGCGCCCGTGCGCTCGAACAACACGCTCTTCAGCCGCCCTTCGAAGCCTCGCTGAGGCCCGCCCCCGCACGCTCACCGGCAGAGCGCCCTCCGAATCGACGTCCACCGACGCATGGCCCACCGAATCGACGCCTTCCTCAAGCTCGTCGCCGAGCAGCGCGCCAGCGACCTGCACCTGCACGCGGGCAACGTGCCGCTCGCGCGGCTCGACGGCGACTTGGTGCCTCTGCCCTTCCGCAAGCTGAGCCCCGAGGAGACCCGCAAGTTCCTCTTCGAGATCATGTCGCCCGAGCAGCGCGCGATCTTCGAGCGCGAGCAGGAGCTCGACCTCTCCTACACGGTCGACGGCGTGGGGCGCTTCCGCGGCAACGTCTTCCTCCAGTCGCGCGGCATGGGCGCGGTCTTCCGCGTCATCTCGAGCGAGATCCCGAGCATCGACGAGCTCGCGCTGCCCCGCGTGCTGAAGAAGCTCGCCATGCTCCAGAACGGCCTCGTGCTCGTGAGCGGGCCCACCGGCAGCGGCAAGACGACGACGCTCGCCGCCATCGTGCACGAGATCAACCGCAGCTCTCAGAAGCACATCATCACGATCGAGGACCCGATCGAGTACGTGCACGAGCCGCTCGAGAGCGTGGTCACGCAGCGGCAGGTCGGCGTACACACCGACTCCTTCGCTTCGGCGCTGCGCTCGGCGCTGCGTGAGGCGCCCGACGTGATCGTCATCGGTGAGCTGCGCGACGCGGAGACGGCGGCGCTCGCGCTCAGCGCCGCGGAGACGGGGGTGCTCGTCTTCGGGACCGTGCACACCAACTCGGCGGCCAAATCGATCGATCGCCTCATCGACGTGTGCCCCGAGGAGATGCACGGCCAGGTGCGCGCGACGCTCGGCACGCTCCTGCGTGGGGTCGTCGCGCAGCAGCTCATCAAGCGCTCGGCGGGCGACGGCCGCATCGCGGCGATCGAGATCCTGCTGCCGAGCTACGCCCTCAGCCACATGATCCGCGAAGGCAAGATCCACCAGATCGACGCCTACATCCAGGCCAACGAGGGGGACAGCGAGATGCAGAGCCTCGACACGGTGCTCGCGCGTCTGGTCGAGCACGGGCTGGTCGATCTCGAGGACGCCGAGCACGTCGCGCGCGACCTGTCGGTCGTCCGCCGTGCGGCGATGCGCGTCGAGGACTGAGGGGGAAGGCTCCGGGGGCGAAGGGCCGCCGGGCTCCCTGCTGCCGCGCGCTCGCCCGCCGAGCGAGCACGTCGGTCGGGCGCGAGCTGCCACGCGTGGGTGAGTGTACTTTGCGTGCGTCGCCCCGGCGCCGTGGTGTAGATCTGTGGGTCCACACACCGGGGAACGTGCAGGACGCGCTCAGCACACGTCGCGCCGCGAAGGCGCTGGCCGCCGAGGGCCGAATCGACGAGGCCGTGGCCTTGCTCGAGCGGGCGGGGCTCGTCG
>CALKVW010000058.1 GCA_938004785.1 uncultured Polyangiaceae bacterium | reverse complement strand
CGCGAAGCCCGGCCCCGACTCGACGCGGGCGATGACCTCGCGTGTCTTGCGCAGGGTGAGCTGCAGCTCGGTGCTCGTACGCTCGAGGTTGTCGACCATCCGCGAGATGCGCTCGGCCTCGGCCGGATCGGTGAGCAGCTTGTGCGGGTAGCCCTGGCCTTCGGCGACCTCGTGGAGGATCGAGCGCATGCTCGCCACGGATCCGCGGATGTCGGCGTGCAGCTCTTCGTCGCCGAGTGGCTCGCTGACGCGGGTGAGGCTCTCGATGAGCCCGTCGGCCTTGTCGGCCATGCCCGTCACCTTGGCCATCACGTCGATGCCGGGATCGCTCGGGATCTCCGCGCCGGGCGCCATGCTCTCGCTGGCCTTGCCGACCGTGAGCTCGATCATCTTGTCGCCGAGCAGGCCCTTGGTCGAGATGAGCGCCTTCGAGTCGGTCTTGATGCGAGAGGCCTCCGAAGCGACCACCCTGAGGCTCACGTAGACCGTCGTGTCACTTCCGGCCTTCGCGTCGTAGCCGACGCTCTCGACGCTGCCGATGTCGATGCCGCCCATGCGCACGGGCGCACCGGCCTTGAGGCCGCCCACGTCGTCGAAGCGCGTCGTGAAGGCGACGGAGCTCGCGAAGAGCCTGCGCTCGTCGCCGATCAGGAAGATCACGGCGGCGGCGAAGAGCAGGCCCATCAGGACGAAGGCGCCGATCTTGAGGTCGCGCGAGGTCGACATCGAGGCGCATCGTAGCGGCGCGCCGGAAGCCGCGCAGGCGAAATCCACGACGAGGTCGCCGACGCACTCCGGCGCTTCAGGTGCGGAGCAAGGTCTCGACGTCTTCATCGACGGGCGCGATGCCCTCGATGAAGTCGTGTACCCGCGGATCGCGTGAGGCCTTGAACTCCGCCGGCGTGCCGACGAGGATGATCTGGCCCGAGTGCACCATCGCGAGGCGGTCCGAGACGGTGAAGGCGCTCTTCATGTCGTGCGTGACGACGATGCTGGTCACGTTGATCGCGCGCCGGAGCCCGAGGATGAGGTGGTTGATGCGCTCGGTGTTGATGGGATCGAGGCCGGTCGTCGGCTCGTCGTAGAGCACCACCTCGGGGCGGACCGCGATCGCCCGCGCGAGCCCGACGCGCTTCTTCATGCCGCCGGAGAGGTCCGCCGGGCGCATCTGCTCGATGCCCGGCAACCCGACGAGCGACAGCGCCCAGTCGACGCGCTCGGCGACCTGCGCTTCGTCGAGCTCCTTGCGGAAATGCTCGCGTAGGCCGTAAGCGACGTTCTCGCCGACGGAGATCGAGTCGAAGAGTGCCGCGCCCTGGAAGAGCATCGCGATGCGTCGACGCACGAGCGACACGCGCTTCTCGGGCATCGTCGTGACCTCGTCGCCGTGGAAGGTGATCGAGCCCGCGTCGGCGTCGAGCAGGCGGATGAGCAGCTTGAGCATCACGCTCTTGCCCACGCCGGAGCCGCCCATGATCGTGATCGTCTCGCCCGGGAAGACGTCGAGATCGAGGTTTCGGTAGATGACCTTCGGCCCGAAGGCTTTCTTCACCCCTCGGAAGCGGATGATCGGCTCGGCCATGGGTCGCTCATCCTACACGCGATGTGGGCGCGCTCACGCGTTGGTGGCCGCCGACCCGAGGCCGGCTCATGCGAGCCTCGTCACGTGGAGCTCGACCCCTCCCCGGTAGTGATCGCGACGCAGTGAGGCGACGAGCCGCCTGGTCGTGCCCCGGAGCTCCGTGGCGCGCGCACCCTCGCCGAACTGGATCCCGGAGAGCTCGCGCCCAGCGTGGCGCAGATCGAGCTTCAGGTGCCCCTTGAGATCGCGCGCCGAGCGGACCTCGACCTCGTCGAGCAAGAAGAGCGGCGTCGGGTTGCCCTCGCCGAAGGGCTCGAAGCGCTCGAGATCCTCGAGCACGCGGCGAGGATCGTCGCCCGGGTCGAGCCGCACGTGCGCGTCGGCCGCCGCGCCGCGCTCGCCGCCGCGGAGCGCCTCGCAGGCCGCGCTCCACTGCGCCTGCAGCTCCGTGACGCGATCGGCGCGCAGGTGCACACCCGCCGCGGCCTGGTGCCCACCGAAGCCGAGCAGGGCGTCGGCGCAGCGGGTGAGCGCGTCGTGCAGCGGGAAGCCTCGCGGCCCGCGCACGCTGCCCCTGCCCTCGGCGCCCTCGAGCCCGACCACGATCGTGGGCTTCCGTGTGGCCTCGGCGATCTTGCCGGCGACGATGCCGACGATGCCCGGGTGCCAGCCCTCCTTGGCGAGCACGAGCCCAGGCGCGGAGCGCAGTGGCTCCGAGAGCAGCATCGCCTGCGCCTCGTCGACGATCGACGCCTGCATGGCCCGCCGACGGAGTTGCACCTGCTCGATCGACGCCGCGAGCCCCGCTGCCGTCTGCGCGTCGCGGGCGACGAGCAGCGCGAGCGCAGCGTCGGGATCGCCGAGGCGGCCCGGCGCGTTGAGCCTGGGCGCGATGCGGAAGCCGATGTCCTCGCTGGTGACGCCTCGCGAGAGCTCGAGCTTGGCGAGCTCGGCCAGCGCGCGCACACCTGGGCGCAGGCCGCCGGAGAGCACCTTGAGCCCGGCGCGGACGAGCGCGCGGTTGTCGCCGCCGAGCGGCGCCACGTCGGCGACGGTGCCGATGGCCACCAGATCGAGCCACGGCCTCAGATCCAGCTCCTTTCCGAGGCGCTGTCTGAGCGCGGCGGCGATCGAGAAGGCGAGCCCGCATGAAGCGAGCCCCTTGAAGGCGAAGCCGCAGTCGGGCCTGTGCGGGTTGAGGAAAGCGAGCGCCGGCAGTGGCTCCGCGGGCACCAGGTGGTGGTCGATGACGATGGTGTCGATGCCTCGCCGCATCGCCTCGGCGACGCGCTCGTGATCGCTCGAGCCGCAGTCGCAGGTGATGAGCAGCGTCGCGCCGGTGGCCACGACGCGCTCGAGCGCGGGCGCAGACAGCCCGTAGCCGCCCGCCATGCGAGACGCCAGCACGGGCACGGCCTCGCCACCGAGCGCCTCGATCACGGTGCAGAGGATCGCCGTGCTGGTGATGCCGTCGCAGTCGTAGTCGCCGAAGACGGCGACGCGCTCCCGGGCGCGGATCGCGCGCGCGATGCGATCCGCCGCGAGCTCGCGGTCGACCATCGGGCCCGGATGCGAGAGCTCCGCGAGCTTCGGATCGAGCCAGCGCGCGGTGTCGGCGCCGGGCAGGTGCCCTCGGCGCGCGAGCAGATCGGCGGCCGTGGCGGAGAGGCCATGGGCGAGCGCGAGCTCCCGGGCGGTGTCGTGACTGGGCCCGGGATCGACGATCGACTCGCTCTGGCTCTCGGCGGTCATGCGCTGCTCCTTCATCTCCCGGTCGATATCGTCACGGAGCGTCCTGGGGTTGCCTGGCTCGAGGCGCCGACGCGACGCTGCCCACGACCCCCGCGCGGACGCGACGAGTGACGTGGGCAGTCCGCCCTGCGTGGGAGGTCGAGCTCAGACGACGGCGTCGGCCCGCTTCTGCGAGCGCACCCGGCTCGGCTTGGCGCGCGGCTTGATCTCGTGCGTGAAGAAGCGCCGGTCGACCCACTCGGTGAAGGGCGCGGCGATGTAGATCGACGAGTAGGTACCGACGAGCACGCCCATGAGCATGACGAAGGCGAAGTCCTTGATGAGCTGGGTGCCGAAGTAGAGGAAGCTCGAGAGCGACAGCGCCGTGGTGATGCTCGTGATCAAGGTGCGCCCGAACATCTCGCTCACCGAGATGTTGATGATGTCGGGGAAGGTCCTGTTGCGGTGCTTGCCGAGGTTCTCGCGGATGCGGTCGTAGACGACGACGGTGTCGCTGAGCGAGTAGCCGACGATCGTGAGCAGGGCGGCGATCGTCGAGAGCGTGATCTCCTTCTGCAGGAGGCACATGGCGCCGAGCGCGACCAGGACGTCGTGGGCGAGCGCGAGGATCGCGCCGGGCGCGAAGCGCAGGTCGAAGCGGAACGCGATGTAGGCCATGACGAAGAACAGCGCGATGCCGATCGCCTTGAAGGCCGCGTCGCGGAGCTGCGCGCCCGCCTTGGGGCCGACCCACTCGACGCGCAGCGCCGAGTCGGGCGCGACCTCGGCGCCGAGGTTCTGGCGGAAGCCGTCGAGCAGCTGATCGCCCTTCGACTTCAGGTAGATCTCGACCTTGTTGTCGCGCTCGCTGATGAGCACGACGCTCTTCGCGCCTTCGCGCAGGAGCAGGCCACCCGTACCCTCGACCTGCGCCGCGATGGCCGCGAGGTCGGGCTTCGTGTCGTAGCGGGCGGAGATCTTGTCGCCGCCCGGGCTGAACTTCAGGTCGCTCGGCGAGGACTCGGGGGTGCAGCCCTCGGGCTTCTGGCCCTCCGAGAAGCACATCTTGGTGGTGACGGCCTGCTTCGTCTCCTCGGAGAAGGCGCTGACCTCCTGGACGCGGATGAGGAAGCGGTTCGCCTCCTCGGGCACCGTGACCACGTCGGGCGAGGCGAAGCCGCTCTTCGCGGCGGCCTCACGCACCTTGGCGGCGTCGATGGGCTGCTTGAACACCACCTCGACCTCGGTGCCGCCCTTGAAGTCGGTGCCCCACTTGGGCCCGGGCAAGAAGAGCGAGAGGATCGAGACGCTGAGGAGGACGACGCTGAGGGCGAAGAAGTACCTCCGCTTCCCCATGAAGTCGTACAGCTTGCCCGGCTTGATGATTTCCATGCGCTTACTCCAGGACCTCGCTGCGACCCATCAGCCCAGGCTGAGCGTCTTGATCTTCCGCCAGCGCACGCCGTAGTCGAACATCAGCTTGGTGACGACGACGCCGGTGAAGAGGCTGGCGATCACACCGACGACCAGCGTGACCGCGAAGCCCTTGATCGGGCCGGTGCCGTACTGCGCCAGGATGAGGCCCGAGATGAGCGTGGTGACGTGCCCGTCGATGATCGAGCTGAAGGCGCGGTCGTAGCCGATGTCGACCGCCGCTCGCGGCGTCTTGCCGGCGCGCAGCTCCTCGCGGATGCGCTCGTTGATTAGCACGTTGGCGTCGACGGCGATGCCGATCGTGAGCGCGAGGCCCGCGATGCCTGGCAGCGTCATCGAGGCGCCGAACATCGCGAGCACCGCGACCTGGAGCACCAGGTTGAACAGCACGGCGATGTTCGCGATCATGCCGGCCTTCGAGTAGATGAGCAGCATCACGGCGATGACGAGCAGCGCGCCCACGCCGGCGCCCTTCACGCCCTGCACGATGGCGTCGCTGCCGAGCGAGGGGCCGATCATCTGCTGGTTGGACAGCGCGATCGGCGCCGGGAGCGCGCCCGAGCGCAGCACGAGCTCGAGCTTCTTGGCGTCTTCCAGCTGACGCTGCGGGCTGCCCGCGCCCATGGTGATGCGCCCGCTGCCGCCGGCGATCTTGCCCTGGATCACCGGGGCGCTCTGGACCTCCTCGTCGAGGATGATCGCGAAGCGACGGTTCACGTTGTTGCCGGTGATCGTCTCGAAGCGGTTCGCGCCGAGCGGCGTGAACTCCATGTTCACCTGCCAGCGGCCGAAGCCGCCGTCGCTCTGGTCGGGCGAGGCCGAGGCATCACGGATCATGTCGCCGACGATCTCGGCGCGGGCGACCGCGTAGTAGCTGCGCCAGCCGACCTCTTCCCAGGTGTCCTTGTCCTCGTCGAACTCGAGGTGCTTGCCGAACACGACCTGGTGGGTGTCGGGCACCTGCAGCGTCTCCACCCACTTCTGGAAGCGCTCCTTCGCCTGGCGCATCGTCTCGGCCTCGCTCTTGATGAGGATGGCCACGTGCACCGGCTGGGTCTTGCCGCCGCCGATGGGGGCGTTCTCGATGTCCCAGCGCAGACCGCTCGGCAGATCCTCGGCCTTGGCCGATTTGGCGAGCGAGTCGAAGAAGTCGATGTCGTCGGCGAGCATCTTGAACTCGAGGCGCGCGGTCTGCGCGATGAGCTCGCGGATCTCGTCGAACTGACGCTCGTCGTTGCCGGGGACCTCGATGATGATGTCCTCGTCGCGCGTGGAGACGGCGGCCTCCTTGAGGCCCAGGCCGTCGATGCGCCGGAGGACCTTGTCCTTCGCCTGGGCGACGGCGCTGTCACGAACGGCGGCCTCGACCTCCTGCTTCACGCGGAACACGATGGTCTTCTTGTCGGCCTCGCGCAGCACGCTGAGCTCGCCGGTGAAGCGACGCAGGAACTCGTCGTTGATCTTCGCCTGCGCGTCGGCCGGGTCGGCGAAGCTCACGACGAGCTTGGAGACGTCGTCGCGCGCTTTGGTGACGGTCACCTTTTCGGCGAGCTTCGAGAGCTGCTCGGAGCTCGGGAACTCGTCCTTCGGGGCGAGCTCGAAGACGCGCGCGAGCTCGGTGCGCAGGTCGTCGAAGTAGCGATCGCGCTTGTCCTTGATCGCCTCTTGGACCTCCACGTTGTAGACGAGCCTGAGCCCGCCCTTGAGATCGAGGCCACGCACGAGGCGGAACGGGATGTTGGAGCGCACGAAGCGCGCGAAGCCGAGCTCACCGAGCTGGGCCTTCTTGTCGATCTCGAGCTGCTGCTCCTTGCTGAGCGCGGGGTCGAGGTCGGGGCGGCCGTAGCGCTCGTCGACGTAGGTGGGGTAGATCGCGAGGCCCGAGCCGAGCGCGAGCGTCAGGCAGAGGCCGACCTTCACGCGCCAGCCCATGTCGATCCAGTCGCCGGCGCAGACCAGCGCCCAGGGCACGAGCAGCGAGAAGAGCGCGACCGACCAGAAGGCCTGGTAGTGAGCGCCGATGCCGGCGGCGATCGCGGCGACGGCGGCCCAGGCGAGCGGGCCACGCTTCGATTTCACGAGCGCGGCGCCGAGCACGAACACGAGCCCGAGCCCGGCGAGGACGTATTGGAGGGTGTTGTAGATCACGGCAGGAGCCCTCAGCCCTTCTTCGACTCTTTCGAGGCGGTGTCCTTCGCGTCCTTCGAGGGGGCGTCCTTCGACGCGCTCTCCTTCGAGGAGGCGTCCTTCGCGGCGGGCTTCGACGTGCCGGGCTTGGGCTCGGTGGTGTCGAGGCCCTCGACGGCCGTCTTGAGGAAGGTCACGTTGACCCCGGGCGCGAGCTCGAGGCGCATCGTGCGATCGCTGATCTCGACGATCTTGCCGATCGCGCCTGCGCGGGTGATCACGCGGTCACCGACCTTCAAGCTCGACTCGAGCTCCTTCTGCTTCTTGTTCTGGCTGCGCGTCATGAAGAAGATGAGCGCGAGCGGCAGCAACAAGAAGAGCATCGAGCCCATGCCGCTCCACGCCGAGGCGGGCGGCGCGCCTTCGGCGCCCCCACCGGGCTGCGCGGGCTGCGCGGTGGAACCCTGGGCTTCGGCGGGAGCGGCGCCGCTGCGCCCTGGGGCGTCGGCAGGCTGGAAATGAAAAGACGTCACTGGGTCGTTCTCCGGGGAGCGCGCGTACTTAGTCAGTTTCCCCGCGCACTGCAAGGAAGGCCCCGGGCTCTACGTCGAGCGCTTGACAGTTCCGAGCCTGCCGACTAACAAGCCGCTCCACGCTCTCGGTACCTCGGTGCCGCGACGCAGGCGCGTAGCTCAGTGGTAGAGCACTACCTTGACACGGTAGGGGTCGTTGGTTCGAACCCAATCGCGCCTACGAAGAAGGCCCGCTCCGGGCAGCTCGTCGAGCTGCCCACGGAAGTCGGCGGGCCGAACGAAGACGCCCGAACGCCGCACGGCGCTCGGGCGTTTCTCGCTTCGGCGCCGCGAGTGAGCGCGACGCCCCGGCGCAGCGTAGCTCGGTGCGCCCCGCGCCACGCGCGCTCGGCTCGGGGCTGGCTCGCCGGGCCCGTGCGTGGGAACCTCGACGCGCGGTAGCGGCGGAAGGCCGCCCCCGATGGCTCAGCGCAGCTCACACCGAGGTGACTGCGCCCCTGAAGCGAGTGTCTCCACGAGGCTCGCCGGATCTCCTCTCCGAGTGACAGCTCCCATGGCCGATTCGCAGCAAGAGAAGCAGACGCTCGCCCAGATCCTCGGCGACGCGCTCGAGAAGGACCGCTCCGTCGTCGCCGCGAAGATCGGCGGGCGCGTGATCGACGTGCACACGCCCATCGTGCCCCCGGCGGATCGATCGTCGATCACCCTGCTCAAGGCGAGCGACCCCGAGGGCCTGGCCGTGATCCGTCACTCGACGGCGCACGTCATGGCCGACGCGGTGCAGCGCCTCTTCCCGGGCACCAAGGTCACCTTCGGGCCGTCGACGGAGGCGGGCTTCTACTACGATTTCGACCGCCCGGAGGGCGCGTTCAGCGACGACGATCTGGCCACGATCGAGGCCAAGATGCGCGAGATCATCGCCGAGAAGCGCCCCTTCGTGCGTGAGGTCGTCACACGCGAGGCCGCCAAGCAGCTCTTCGGCGGCATGGGCGAGCGCTTCAAGTGCGAGCACATCGATCGGCTGCCCGAAGACGCGGAGATCAGCCTCTACCGTCACGGTTCGCTGCCGGGCGCGGCGGCCGGCCACGCAGAGGCGGAGTGGGTCGATCTGTGCGAGGGGCCGCACGTGCCGAACACCGGCTACATCGGCGCGGTGAAGCTCACGAGCGTCGCAGGCGCCTACTGGCGTGGCGACGAGCGCAACCCGATGCTCCAGCGCGTCTACGGCACCTCGTTCTCGACGGAGAAGGAGCTCAAGGAGCACCTGAAGCTGCTCGAGCAAGCGAAGGCGCGCGACCATCGCAAGCTCGGCAAGGAGCTCGAGCTGTTCATGTTCCACGAGTACGCGCCGGCGATGCCGTTCCTGCTGCCGCGGGGCGCCTTCGTCTACAACCGGCTCGTCGACTACATGCGCCAGCTCTACGTCGACTACGGCTACGAGGAGGTCCTCACGCCGCAGATCTTCGACAAGCGGCTCTTCGAGACGAGCGGCCACTGGGCGAACTACCGCGAGAACATGTACCTCGGCGTGACGGCCGCCGACTTCGAGGAGGACTTCACGAAGCTCGTATCGAAGTGGGCCCAGGCGGGCGAGCCGCACACGCACGAGGCGCTCGCGCCGGTGGTGCGTGCGTGGATGGACGAGGCCGTGAACGTCGGCGCCAAGCCGATGAACTGCCCCGGGCACTGCCTGATGTTCGGCCAGCGCAGGCGCAGCTACCGCGAGCTGCCGTGGCGCGTGGCCGACTTCGGCAGGCTCCACCGCTACGAGCGCGGCGGCGTGGTGCACGGCCTCGCGCGGGTGCGCAGCTTCTGCCAAGACGACGCGCACATCTTCTGCACGCCGGAGCAGATGCGCGACGAGATCGGCAGCTTCATCGCGCTGCTCTACGAGGTGTACGCGGCCTTCCGCTTCGAGAAGATCGACATCAAGCTCGCGACGAGGCCCGACAAGCGCATCGGCAGCGACGAGCAGTGGGACCAAGCCGAACGCGCGCTCGCCGAGGCGCTCGACGCGGCCTCCCTGCCCTACGAGCTCGCCGAGGGCGAAGGCGCGTTCTACGGGCCGAAGCTCGAGTTCCACATCCAAGACGCGCTCAAGCGCTCCTGGCAGCTCGGCACGATCCAGGTCGACTACGCCCTGCCCGAGCGCTTCGATCTCGAGTTCGTCGGCAACGACGGCGTCGCGCGGCGACCGGTCATGCTCCACCGTGCGATCCTCGGCTCGCTCGAGCGCTTCCTCTCGGTGTTCATCGAGCACTGCGGGGGCGCCTTCCCCACCTGGCTCGCGCCCGAGCAGGCCGTCGTCGTCACCGTGAGCGAGAAGCAGACGGCCTACGCCGACGAGGTCGTGCGGGCGATGGCGGCGCGTGGTCTGCGCGCCAAGGCCGACACGAGCGCCGACAAGCTGGGCGCGAAGATCCGCGCGGCGCGTCTCATGCGCGTGCCTTACGTGGTCGTGGTGGGCGACAAGGAAGCGGAGGGCCGCATGGTGGCGCCTCGATCGCGCGATCTCGACAAGGACCTCGGCGCGATGCCGCTCGACGAGTTCATCGAGCGCGTCGCGGCGGAGTCGGTCGCACCCAGGGGCGCGCGCGAGGCGGGCTGATCCGCCGTTCCAGGCCGGCGCGAGCGGCAGGCTTCGCGCCGGCGCTCGCGCACGCCCGGACGCTCGGCCACTGCGGCTTGCTCGACGCGGAGGCGCCGCCCCCCGCACGGGGGAGTTGCAGCGCCCTGAACAATCGTATCTCATGGCGCCGGTTTCGGCCGAATCACCCAGAAGAGTCAGAGCAGGAGTACACGACACCCGATGGCGATGCGACGTTTCGACCCTCGTCAGGCCCAGCGCGGACCGCAGATCCGAATCAACCAACGCATCCGCGTCCCCGAGGTCCGCGTCATCGGCGAAGACGGCGAGATGCTCGGCATCTTGCCGACGCACGAGGCCCTGCGCCGCGCGTCCGAGCGTGGTCTCGACCTCGTCGAGGTGAACCCGAAGGCCGAGCCGCCGGTCTGCAAGATCCTCGACTACGGCAAGTACAAGTACGACGAGAAGAAGAAGGCGGCCGAGGCGAAGCGCAAGCAGAGCGTGGTCGAGATCAAGGAGATCAAGCTCCGCCCGAAGACGGACGATCACGATCTCGACTTCAAGACGCGCGCCGCCCAGCAGTTCCTCGAGGCGGGTCACAAGGTGAAGTTCACCGTGCGCTTCCGCGGTCGCGAGATCACGCACCCGCAGGTCGCGCAGAGTCAGCTCCAGCGCATCCTCGGCCAGCTCGAGGAGATAGCGAACGTCGAGGTCAGGCCCGCGATGGAGCAGCGCACGATGACGCTGCTCGTCGCGCCCAAGCCCGCCGTCATGCAGCGTGTGGCGCAGGCGCGCGCGCTCGCCGAGAAGGCCCGCCAGCAGGGCAAGCACCACGAGGAGCAGGCCGCGAAGGACGAGGCGATCGCCAAGCTCGAGCAGCAGCTCTCGGATCGCGACGAGGCCGAGGGCGGCCACGACGACGACGACGACGACGACGACAAGAGCGAGGGCTGAGCGGAGCACCAGGGCCCCTCGGGCGCCCGCCTCCGTCGCTCGGCACGCCCCGCCCTGCTCGCGCAGTGCGGGGCGTCGCCGCGTCCGGACCCCAGTGCACCCGGACCCCAGTGCACCCGGACCCCAGTGCACCTGGACCCAGTGCACCCGGACCCCAGCGCACCCGGACCTCAGTGCACGACGTCGATCGCGAGCGAGGTGTCGACCGGGTGGTCCGGAGGCGGCGGCAACAGCCCGCTGTCCCTGCGCGCGAGCGTCGTGAAGGACTCGCGATCGCAGGGGCGCGCGATGCCGAAGCCCTGCGCGAAGCGGCAGCCCTTCTCGGTCAGCCAGGTCGCCTGGGCGTCCTCCTCCACACCCTCGGCGACGACGTGCAGCCCGAGCCGCTGCGCGAGATCGAGCACCATGCCGATGACCTCCTCGTCGCGCGCGTGGTGGCCGATGCCGGAGGTGAAGGCGCGATCGAGCTTGAGGTGCGTGGCCGGCAAGCGGCGCAGGTAGGCGAGCGAGGAGTAGCCCATGCCGAAGTCGTCGATGGCGGAGGCCACGCCGAGCTCGCGCAGGCGCTCGAGGCGCGCGACGACCAGCTCCGGATCACGCATCGCCGCGCTCTCGGTGAGCTCGACGACGAGCCTCCCGGAGAGCTCGGGCTGCGCCTCGAGCAGACGCTCGAGGTTGGGCAGGAAGTCGGCGTGGTCGAGCGAACGCGCCGAGACGTTCACGGCCACCCAGAGGTCGAGGCCCATCGCGCGCCAGGCGCGCAGGTGCTCGGCCGCGCGCGCCATGACGAAACGATCGATCTGGACGATCTGCCCGGTCTCCTCGGCGAGCTCCACGAACAACGCAGGCGGAAGGAGCCCTCGCTCCGGATGGTTCCAGCGCACGAGCGCCTCGGCGCCTGCGATGCGTCCATTCT
Source organism: uncultured Polyangiaceae bacterium (assembly GCA_938004785.1). Lineage (GTDB taxonomy): Bacteria > Myxococcota_A > Polyangia > Polyangiales > Polyangiaceae > CALKVW01. The sequence continues at coordinate 21,359 of CALKVW010000058.1, read as the reverse complement.
CCAGGTCGCGCACGACCTGGTAGTGGAGCTCGAGCTCACCGCCCTCGATGGCCCGGCGCAGCTCCACCTCGAGGGCCCGCCGCGCGCCGTTGCCCTTGTGACCGTCGGCCGTCGCGTGGGCCAGCCCCCTCGTCTTCGCGCGGTACATCGCCTCGTCGGAGGCCCCCATGAGCTCGGTGAGCGTACGACCATCGCGTGGCCACAGCGCGATGCCCACGTGCGCTCCGACATGCATCACGGCTCGGTTCGCGAGCTCGAAGGGGGCCTCGACTGCGCCCACCAGCGCCTCTGCGAGCCGGGCCGCGTCGGGTTCGTCGCGACCACGCGCCACGACGACGAACTCGTCGCCGCCCACGCGCGCGACCACGTCGTCTCGGCCAGCCGCCGCCTCGAGCCGTCGCGAGACCTGCGCGAGCAGATCGTCGCCGACCACGTGGCCGAAGACGTCGTTCACCGTCTTGAAGCGGGCGAGGTCGAGGAAGAGCAGCGCGCCACCCTCACCGAGCGAGGGCTCCAGCGCCGCCAGGCCGCGCCGGTTCAGCACGCCGGTCAACACGTCACGCTCCGCCTGCGTGCGCAGCTCCTCGCGCGCGAGCTCGAGATCGCCGACGAGCTTCCGGAACACGAGCCCGATGAGCGCTCCGGTCGACAGGAGGAAGAGCTCGACGGCGAGCTCTTGCGGGCGAGGGTGCTGAAGCGCGAGGCCGAGCACCGAGAGCACCAGCGCCGCGACGGCCCCACGACGGCCCTCGAGCGCCGTGAGTGTGACGGTCGGGAAGAGCAGCAGCGCGGCGTAGCCGACCGTGCCCCCGAGCGCCTCGGGCAGCGCGCCCTCGACGGAGGCGTAGCCGGCCCAGAAAGGGAACAGGAAGAGCAGGTGGAGCCTCGCGCCCAGCGCCTTGCGCTTGCGCGACAGCAGCCAGGCGGCCGTGGTGACGAGCACGTAGCCAATCGAGGCGTAGCCATCGACCGCGCCGCCCAGCCACGCCACGAGCGGCAGGGTGAGCAAGAGGATGCCCCACGCGAAGATCCAATAACGATCGAGCAGCCAGTGTTGCGCAAGGCTGCGGTTCCCCCCTCGCGCGCCGGGCACGAGGTCGCCGATCATGAGCGTCATCATACGCGACGCCTCGCCTCCCGACAGGCGGAATTTCGGCGAGGCCCGAGGCGCCCCCCTCCCCGGGGGCTCAGCGCGGGATGAAACCGCCGAACCACGCAGCGGCGCCCGCGGCGGCGGCGAGCAGCACGAACAGCACGAGGTAGATCGCGGGCGAGCGCCCCTTCGAGGGTGCGAGCACCTCGGTCGACGGACGTGGCAGGGCGTCGCTCGGGCGGGGACCGGACGAGAAAGGCGGAGGAGGCTCGTCGGGCTTCGCGGTAGGCGCAGGCGCCGGGGGCGCGACCGCCGGCGCGGGAGGCGACTCGCCACCGTCCTCGAGCGCGGCGAGGTTGCCGATCTCCATCGTCGCGCGGTGGATCGTCTCGCGTAGGCCGGTGCGCTCGGCCTGCCCCACCTTCGAGGTCTCGTCGGCCCAGGTGCCGATGTCCTCGAAGCCGAGCCTCAAGGGCTCGTCGGCGCGCGTCGTCGTCTCCGCGGGCTCCTTGCCGTCCTGCAGGGAGGTGAACTCGAAGAGCGCCTCCTCGATGAGCTTGTCGATGATCGACGCTTTGTCCGTGCTGCGCTTCTTGCGCTGGCTCATGGCGCCGCGCACGAGCTCGGCGATGTCGAAGGCGCTGACGGGTTTGCCCTGCTTGTAGAGCAGCGCGGTGAGATCTCGGCCCAGATCGCGCGCCGATCCGTAGCGATCGACGGGGTCCTTCGCGAGCGCGCGCTGCAGGATGCGATCGAGCTCGACGGGCACGTCGGGCCGGATCGCGTGCAGCGAAGGGATCACCGCCTGCTGCACCTGCTTCACGGTCGCGAAGTCGGTGTCGCCCATGAAGAGCCGCCGGCCGGAGAGCAGCTCCCAGAGGATGATGCCCACGGCGAAGATGTCGGTGCGGTGATCGACCTCGCCACCGAGCGCGGCCTCGGGCGAGAGGTAGCTGAACTTGCCCTTGATGATGCCGGGCTCGCTCTTCTCGAGCTGGCTCGAGGCCTTCGCGAGGCCGAAGTCCACGATCTTCACCTCGCCGTGCTTGGTGATGAGCACGTTCGGCGGAGACATGTCGCGGTGCACGACGTGCAGCGGTTTGCCCTCGGGGCTCGTGAGCTCGTGCGCGTAGGTGAGCCCCTCGCAGATGCGCACCGAGATGAGCACCGCGATCTCGAGCGGGAACTGCCGGTTCTTCGCCTTGAGGTAGTCGATCACCGCCTTGAGATCGGCGCCGTCGACGAACTCCATGACGATGAAGTAGGCGTTGTCACCGACGCCGATGTCGAACACCTGCACGCAGTTCGAGTGCGACAGCTGCGCAGAGAGCCTGGCCTCGTCGAGGAACATCGAGATGAAGCGCTTCTTCTCGCTCAGCTGAGGGAGGACGCGCTTGATCGCGACCCGCTTCTTGAAGCCCTCGATGCCCGCGCTCTCGGCGACGAACACTTCGGCCATGCCGCCGGAGGCGAGGCGCTCGAGCACGCGGTAGCGCTGCTGCGGGTGTTGCACTTGGCTCATGGATCGTGGCGCTCAGTAGACCACAGCTCGGGCGGCGCCTACGCGATTCGCGGCGCAAGCCGCTCCGTACCGCTCGGCCGCCTCAGCCTTCGCGCCGGCCCGGCGCTCCCGGCGGCGCGGGCAAGGTCACGGTGACGGTGACCTCACGATCGTAGCTCGGTGGGAGGCCTCGCATGGGCAGCTGGCTCGGAGGTGGCGGCGGCATCGTCTCGGAGCTGCCCCGCGACGAGCTCGGCGCGAAGCTCGACTCCGTGAGGTCGAGCGAGGCGTCGCTCAGCGGGCCGGAGCGCGGAGCTCGGAGGCGACCGCGCCGTTCGACCCTCTGGATGATGCCGGTGCGCAGGAGCAGCATGCGCCCCGACTCCGCGTCATGGCGCACGAACAAGCCCGCGGTGCCGACGAGCAGCTCACCCACGAGCCCGCCATCGAGGTCGGGGTGCATGCAGGCCACGAACTGCGCGCCGACGCAGCGGCGCACCTCGGGCGGCACCATGCCGGTCCGGGAGACGATCCAGCGGCACACGCCCTCCTCGTCGAGCATGAAGACGCAGGACGTCGTGTGGACTGCGAGCGCGACGTCGTCCAAGGCTTGCCTCGCCGCTCAACGCCCGTCGCTGGAAGCCGAGCGGTCGCTCGCTGCCGCTTCGTCTCGGGGGGGCGTGCGCCCCTCGCGCTCCGACCGCTCGGCCGCGCGCTCTGCCTCCGTGGAGAGCCCAGGATCGACGGGCGCGAGGAAGAGCGCCCCGAGCGGCGGCAAGACCAGCGAGATCGACTGCGCGTAGCCGTGGGACGGGATGTCCTCGATGGCGACGCGGCCCATGTTGCCGATGCCGCTGCCGCCGTAGACGCTCGCGTCGGTGTTGAGCAGCTCGAGGTAGTCGCAGCGCCGAGGGACACCGACGCGGTAGCCGTGCCTCACCACGGGCGTGAGGTTCCCGACGAAGACGACGTGCTCTCCGGTGCGCCTGGAGGCGAGCTCGCTCTCCGGGTGGCGCACGAAGGAGACCACCGACTGCGGCGCGTCGCTCACGTCGATCCAGCGGAAGCCGTCGGGATGATCGTCGAGCTGCCAGAGGGCGGATTTGCCGCGGTAGAGCCGGTTCAGATCGGCGACGAGGCGACGCACGCCCTCGTGCTGGGGGCTCGCGAGCAGGCCCCAGTCGAGCTCCGTGGCGAAGTTCCACTCGGTGGGCTGCGCGAGCTCCGCCCCCATGAAGAGCAGCTTCTTCCCGGGGTGGGCCCACATCCAGCCGTAGAGCGCGCGGAGGTTGGCGAGCATCTGCCACCAGTCGCCGGGCATCTTGGAGACCAGCGCGCGCTTGAGGTGCACGACCTCGTCGTGCGACAGCGGCAGCAGGAAGCGCTCGCTGTAGGCGTAGAGCAGGCCGAAGCTGAGCAGGTTGTGGTGGTACGCGCGGAAGACCGGGTCTTGCTCGAAGTAGCCGAGCGTGTCGTGCATCCAGCCCATGTTCCACTTGAGATCGAAGCCGAGCCCACCGGTGTAGGTGGGCTTCGTCACGCCGGGCCACGAGGTCGACTCCTCCGCGCAGACGACGACGCCCGGGTGCTTCTGGTGGATGCGATCGTTGAGCTCCCTCAGGAAGGCCACGGCCTCGAGGTTCTCTCGGCCGCCGTGCACGTTGGGCTCCCATTGCGAGGGGTGGTCGGCGCCGTAGTCGAGGTAGAGCATGCTCGCCACGGCGTCGACGCGCAGCCCGTCGATGTGAAACTCCTCGATCCAGGCGAGCGCGCTCGCGATGAGGAAGTTCTTCACCTGGGGTCTGCCCCAGTCGAAGACGTAGGTGGACCAATGGCGATGCTCACCACGCCTCGGGTCCCAGTGCTCGTACAGCGGGGTGCCGTCGAAGCGCCCCAGCGCGGCCGCGTCGCGCGGGAAGTGTGCGGGTACCCAGTCGAGCAGCACGCCGATGCCGCGTTGGTGGCAGCGGTCGACGAAGTAACGCAGGTCGTCGGGGCTGCCGAGCCGGCTGGTCGGGGCGAAGTAGCCCGAGACCTGGTAGCCCCAGGAGCCGTCGTAGGGATGCTCGAGGATCGGCAAGAGCTCGATGTGCGTGAAGCCCTGCTCGACCACGTAGTCGACCAGCTCGTCGGCGAGCTCTCGGTAGCTCAGCCAGCGGCTCGCCGTACCGGTCTCACCGAGCTCCCCCGGTGCGAGCGCACGCCTGCGCCAGGAGGGCAGGTGCACCTCGTAGATGCTCATCGGCTTGGCCGCGTTGGCGCGCTCGGAGCGCTGGGCGAGCCAGGCCTCGTCGGTGAAGACGTGCCGCCGCTTCACGAGCTTCGAGGCCGTGTCGGGCCGGAGCTGCATCGCCTGCGCGAAAGGATCGCTCTTCAAGATCGTCCCGTGACGGGTGACGAGCTCGAACTTGTAGAGCGTGCCTTCGTCGAGGCCCGGGACGAAGATCTCCCACACGCCTCCGTCGGGTGACTCGGCGCTCTGACCGAGCCGGCGCATCGCGTGTCGCCGGCCGTCCCAGGCGTTGAAGTCTCCGACGACGCTCACGCGCACCGCGTGTGGCGCCCAGACGGCGAAGCGTGCGCCACGAACGCCCTCGTGCTCGTCGAGGTGCCCGCCGAGGCGGCGGTGGAGCTCGAGGTGCTTGCCCTCGGCGTAGAGGTGCAGGTCGAGCGGGCCCACCGTCGGGGTGAAGGCGTAGGGGTCGGGGCCTCGCTCGGTGCCCAGAGGTGTGACGACCTCCAGCTCGTAGCGCTCGGGGCGCGCGCGCAGGCGCGCCTCGAACAGACCATCGGGGTGGATGCGCTTGGCGACCGCGCGGGTCTTCTTGCCGACCAGCACGGTGACCTCGCTCGCGTCGGGTCGCAGCACGCGCACCACGCAGACCTCACCGTCGGGGTGAGGCCCCAGGAGCGAGTGGGGGTCCGGATGCACGCTGCGCACGAGCCGCGCGAGTTCGTCGGGTGACATCCCAGCGAGAGTTAGCACCGCTCCTTGCGAGGACCCAGCCTGCTCGCGCCCCGCGCGAAGCCACTCCGGAGTCGGGGTCCGCGGGTTGCCTCGGCTCGGTCGACGGGCTAGCCGAAGGGGGTCGGGTGCGGCCCGACGAGGAGGAAGCATGGGACTCGTCGCCTCGATCCAGACCAGCTCCAAGCCGGGCCCGTCGGCCACCACGATCCAGAGCCACGAGCCGGCCACCGGGGCGCTCCTCGGTGAGGCCCCCGTGACGAGCGCGGACGAGGTGGCGGAGGTCGTGCGCCGCGCGCGTCGCGCGCAGGAGTCCTGGGCGGCCCTGACGGTCGCCGAGCGAGCAGCGCGCGTGCTGCACTTCCGCGACGCGCTCATCGCGCGCCAAGACGAGCTCGTCGACCTGCTCTCACGTGAGACGGGCAAGCCGCGCATCGAGGCCCTCGTCCAGGAGATCGTGCCCACGGCGCACGTCGCGACCTATTTCGCGAAGCGCGCCGCCGAGCTGCTCGCGCCGCGCGAGGTCCCGATGACGCTGCTCGTCACGCGGCGCTCGAGCGTCCACTACGCCCCCAAGGGCGTCGTCGGCGTCATCTCGCCCTGGAACTACCCCTTCTTCCTCCCGATGCGCGACGTGCTGCTCGCCGTCATCGCGGGCAACGCGGTCGTGCTCAAGCCGAGCGAGGTCACGCCCCTCATCGCGCTGCGAGCGAAGGACATCTGGGATCACGCGGGTCTGCCACCCGACCTCTTCCAGGTCGTCACGGGCTTCGGCCCGACGGGCGCCGCGTTGATCGACGCGGGCATCCAGCTCTGCGTATTCACCGGCGGCGTGGCCACCGGCAGGCGCGTCGCGGCCGCCTGCGGAGAGCGCCTCATCCCCTGCGTCATGGAGCTCGGTGGCAAGGCGCCCTTCGTGGTCTGCCGCGACGCGGACCTCGAACGCGCGGCGCGCGCAGCGGTCTACGGCGGCTTCACGAACGCCGGGCAGGTGTGCATCTCGGTGGAGCGCGTCTACGCGCACCAGGAGGTCGCCGAGCGCCTCGAGCACCGCATGACCGAGCTGGTGCGCGAGCTGCGCGTCGGCGACCCGGCCGTCAGCGAGGTCGACGTCGGCGCCATCATCTTCCCGAAGCAGATCGAGATCGCCGAGGCCCACATCGCCGACGCGCTCGCCAAGGGCGCCCGTCTCCTGGCTGGAGGCCGTCGCATCCAGGGACCGGGGCAATTCTTCGAGCCCACGCTGCTCGCGGGCTGCGATCACTCGATGACCGTGATGCGCGAGGAGATCTTCGGCCCGGTGGTTCCGATCATGCGCGTGGGCAGCGACGAGGAGGCCGTGCGCCTCGCCAACGACTCCCACCTCGGGCTCAACGCCTACGTCTTCACCCGAGACCGGCGCTACGGCGTCGAGCTGGCGGAGCGCATCGAGGCGGGCTCGGTCCTCGTGAACGACGTCGTGTCGAACGGCGGCTGCGCGGAGGCTCCGTTCGGAGGCATCAAGCAGAGCGGCTTCGGCCGCGTGCTCGGCGACGACTCGCTCCGCGAGATGTGCGACGCCAAGCACGTGAGCGTCGACCGCGTCGCGCTGGAGCGAGAGCCCTACTGGTTCCCCTACGATCAGCGCACGCTGGGGCTCTTGCGCCGCGCGAGCCGTCTGCTCTTCGGCGGCGGCGGCCTGGCCTCGAAGCTCGGCTCCCTGCTCGACTGAGGTGCGCCTCGCGGGGGGCCGAGGCTCGAGCGAGCGCGAGCCCCCGGCGGCGCGAGCGCGCAGCGCTCGAGGGCGCCCTCGCGTGCGACCCACGTTGACCCGCTCTCGGAGGGCCGCGTATCGTGCTGCCCGACCCAGGGCGGGTCTGCGGAGTCCTTCGTGAAAGTCTGCCCCCTCTGCAAGCAGCGCTACCCTCACGAGAGCAGCTTCTGCTTCGTCGACGGCGCCACCCTCGAGGCGCTCAGCGATCCCCGCCTCGGGACGACCATCGCCGGCCGCTACGTGCTCGAGGAGGTCCTCGGAGAAGGTGGCATGGCGACCGTCTATCGCGCGCGCCACAAGCTCGTCGACCGGCCTTGCGCGGTGAAGATCCTCCACGGCGAGGTGACGCGCGAGCCGAACGTCAAGGAGCGCTTCCGCCGCGAGGCGGTGCACGCGCAGCGGCTCGCTCACCCCAACATCATCGAGGTCTTCGACCAGGGCGAGACCGACGAGGGCACGAGCTTCCTGGTGATGGAGCTCTTGCCGGGCGAGAGCCTCGCGAACGTCGTCGCGAGGGGGCCGATGCCGGTCGAGCGGGTGCTGCGGCTCGGCATCCAGATGGTGCGCGCGCTGGCACGCGCACACGACTTCGAGGTCATCCACCGAGATCTGAAGCCCGAGAACGTCTTCGTCCTCCCCGGCGACCGCATCAAGCTGCTCGACTTCGGCATCGCCCGCGGCATGCAGGAGACCCGGCTCACCAGCGTCGGAGAGATCTTCGGCACGCCCGAGTACATGGCGCCCGAGCAGGGCACGAGCACCGAAGCCGGCCCCGCGGCCGACGTCTACTCCTTGGGCGTCATCCTCTTCGAGCTGCTCAGTGGAGACCTGCCCTTCGAGGCGCCCAACGCGCCGACGATGCTCGTGAAGCACCTGAGCGAGCCGGTGCCGCACGTGCGGGACCGCGCCCCGAAGGTGCCCGAGGCACTCGACGAGCTCATCCACTCGATGATGGCGAAGTCGCCGGCCGACCGCCCCGTCGACGCGCAGGCGGTCCAGGTGCGCCTCACGCGCATCGCCGCCGAGCTGGGCATCGAGGTGCCGACCGAGCCCGAGCTCGAGGCCCCGCCGCCGAGCCGGCAGATCCGCCCCGGCGAGGCGCAGCTCTGGGATCGCCGGACGCAGCTCTTCGAGTCGATGCTGCGCAAGGCCTTCGCCGCGGGCGCGCCACCGGACATGGAGCGCATGCTCGGGGAGCTGCGCGGCAAGGTCGCCGAGGTGGCCGAGCTGCGCGCGAGCGCCTTCGAGGAGCAGCAGAAGCTCGAGATCATCGAGTCCGAGGGGCGCGACGGGCGCCTGCGCTTCGGTCAGGCCATGGACACGCTGAGCGTCGACGCCTCACGCATGCGCGAGGAGGCACGCGCCCTCCGCCAGGGCCACACGCAGCCCGCGGAGCCGGGCGCGAGCTTCCCCGAGCGCATGCGAGAGGCGCACCGCGAGGCGATCGCCTGGGAGGGGCGCTGCGCCTTCGTCGAGCCGCACCCCGAGCTCGCGAAGGCCTATCGAGTCCTCGCCGAGATCGTGGACGAGTGGGCCCAGAGCCGGCAGAAGGAGCTCCAGGCCGAGCGTTCGGCGGCAGAGCTCGAGGCCCAGCTGGTCGACCTCGAGTACCAGGTCAAGGAGCTGCGCTCCGGGCTCGAGAACCTCAACCGAGAGGTCGACGAGCGGCGGCAAGAGTCGCAGCAGCGCATCGCCGACATGGGGAGGCGCGCCGATCAGCTCGAGGCCGACCTGCTCCACGTCGCGACCCGCTTCACCGCACCTCTGCGCGCGAAGCCCGAGCTCGTTCCGCTGTTCCGCGAGCTCGAGGCTGCCAGTTAGTCCCCGCCCGCGAACCTGCTAGGTTCGTGGCGTGGAGCGGCCCAGCATGGTTGCCGAGCGCCTCTCGGCCTTGCCGGAGCAGCTCGTGCGCGCCTTCCGCCCGAAGCGCTCGTGGCGCTTCGTGGGTTCGCTCGCCGCCGCTCTGGGCCTCGCCGCCGTCTTCGGCGCCTCCCTCGTCGGCGGCGTACTGCTCCACCTCGACGCCCCACCGGCGCGTCGCGTCGCGCGGGCCGCGACGAACGCCCTGCTCGGGTCACTCTTCCAGGGAAGGATCGAGCTCGGCGACATCCGACGGCTGCACTTCGGCGGCGCCGAGCTCGAGTCGGCCCGCATCATCGACCCGCGTGGGGTCGTCGTCGCCGAGATCGAGGGTGTGCGCGCGACCATCGACACCGCGCGGCTGCTCGATTCCTTGCTGTCCTCGGACGGCGCACCCAGGTCTCCGATCCTCGTCACCCTCCCGCAGGTCCAGCTCGACCGCGTCTCGACCACGCTGCTCCCCGACGAAGACGCCATCCCGACGATCGCGAGCACCTTCTACCCACGCGATCCCACCCCTTCGGATCCCTTCGCCCGCCCGGTGATCCTCTCCATCGAGGACATCCAGGTCGACGAGGCGCACGCGGCGGGCGACGTCGGGCTGCCGCTCGACGCCACGGTACGGCGCGCCCACGCATCGCTGCACCTGAACACCGACGAGCTCGTCGCGGTCGACGTCGACGGTGTGGGCTTCAACGAACGAGGGCTGCTCGGCAAGTCGCTCTCGGGGTTGGCCGAGTACCACCTCAGGGTCCGACTGCCCAAACCCGGCGATCTCGAGCCCGAGCCCCGCCTGCGCATGTGGGGCAGCGCCTCCGGCTATCTGGAGCAGCTCCCCTACGTCGCGACGATGAGCATGGAGGGCATGGACCTCCAGTCCAAGATCGAGCTCCCGCTCATCGATCGTGCTCGCCTCGACGGGCTGCTCGACGCCTTGCCGCTGAATCGTCAGGCCTCGGGCAGCGTCGACGTCGCCGGCACGCTGCCCCTGCTCTCGTTCGGCGGCTCGCTCGCGATCAGCCAGGGCGCGGGGATCGGCAGCGTGACCTTCGAGGGACAGCTCGACGTGGCTCGAGGCCCTCGCCTCAGCGCGGAGGTCGAGTCACTCGAGATCGATCCTCGCAGCTTCATCGACACCTTGCCCGATACGCGCATCGACGCGCGCGCGGCCGTCCGGCTCGACGCGACTCCGGGCTCCCCTCGCCTACGGGTCGACGTCCAGAGTGACGCGACGGTGGCGCTCGGGCAGGTGATCCCGGCCATCGACGCGGTGCTCGAGCTCGCGGGGGACCGCTGGGTCGGCTCCGCCACGGTCCACGAGGCGGGCCTCGACGTCGACACGCGCCTCGGCCTCGGCCCCGACGGAGGCGTAGACTTCAGCGTCATCGTGCCGAGCGCCTCGCTCGGCGCCGCGCCGAGGGTCGCGTCATGGCTGGGAGGCGACGCGAGCGGGCGCCTCGATGCGTGTCCCGCTCGGCGCGAGCGGCGTGCTCGGCGCGGAGCGTGCGTCGATGCAGGGCCGCGTGCGCGGCTCGCTCGACGCGCTCAGCGTCGAGGCCACCGCGCAGGCGACACAGCTCTCCGCCCGCGGCGAGAGCTGGGACGACGTGCGCGTCTCGATCGCAGGCCCACTCGATCGTCTACGCGTGACGGCCGACGTACGAGACGAGCTGCGGGGCCGCATGAAGGCGCGCGGCGATCTGTCGATCCCCAGGAGGAACGTCGAGAACGTCCGGCTCGAGGTCGAGCGAGGAGGCGTCTCCCTCGCCGGCACCATCGCGGAGCTCGGCTTCGACGCACGCGGCCTGCGCGCACGAGGTCTGGAGCTCGGCGGCCCCGAGCTCGGGACGCTGCGCGGTGGGCTGGCGCTGCGTGGGCAGGAGCTCGTCGGCGAGCTCGAAGGCAGGGACCTCGATCTCGGTCGCGCGGGCCGGCTGCTCGCGCTGCCCATCGACCTCGAAGGCAAGGCGAACGTCGCGATCGCGCTGGAGCCCACACCCAGGGGCCGACGAGGGCACGTCGAGCTCGAGCTCGAGCGCGGCCGCCTGCTGAGCTTCGACGGGATCTCTGCGCGGGTCTCGATGGGCTTCGAAGACGATCGCGTGGAGACGAGCGGATTCGTCCGGGTGGTGGAGCGTGCCTCGGAGGAGGCGCGTTCGACGGCTCTCGCCGAAGGGCTGTTCGGCGGGGCGAAGCTCTGCGATGGCCCCGTCGTGGAGCTCCGCTTCGCAGAGGGCCAGGGGCGCCTCGCGGGTCCGCTGCTCTCGCCGACGAGCTGGCGCGACGCCGTGGGCAGCGTCGAGCTCGACACCGGCGAGACGAACCTCCACTGCATCCATCGACGGATCCCGTTCTTCATCAACCCACTCGAGCGTGCCCGAGGGCTGCTCAGCGCCCGCACGAAGCTCGCGCGCAAGAGCCCCCTGGGCTCACCTTCACTCGAGGACCTCTACCTGCGGACCCACGGCCTCGAGCTCGTCGGCAAGGGCGAAGCCTGGGAGAGCCACCGCATCGACGCGCAGCTCCGCGCCGACGTCGACGGCGAGCGGCACCTCAGCCGCGCCGAGCTGCTCCTGTTCGACGGATCGATGCTGCTCGAGGCGGACCTCGAGGCGAACGCCGACCTCGGCGTGCTGGGCTCGTCGAGCGCGCTCGGCGCGGCGCTCGCCGAGGTGCCCTTCGAGCTCGAGGTTCACGTCCCGCGCCGCGGCATCGGGGAGTTCGACACGCTCCCGAGCCCGCTCCGTCAGCTGATCCCGAAGCTCGCTGGAGACCTCCGGATCGACGCCGAGCTGAGCGGCACCCCGAGCGCCCCCTACGCGTACCTCAGCGCGCAGGCCTTCCGGCTCGGCGCGGGGAGCACCGAGTCGATCGACAGCCTCGTGCCGCCCATCGACCTGCGGCTCGGAGCGACCTACGAAGCCGACGACGCGAAGCTCGGCGCCGAGCTCGAGGTGCTCCACGAGGGTGTGGAGGTCGCGCACGTGTCCGCGGCCGTCGAGGTGCCGATCGAAGAGCTCGCGAGCCTCCGGCCCCAGCGGTGGACGGGGGGTGTGCACGCCGAGCTGCTCGAGCTGCCGCTCGCAGCCTTTCCGCTGCTCGCCGACCGAGACGTCGCCGGCTTCGCCTCGGGCACGATCTCCCTCACGGGGCTGAACCAGCGCCCGGAGCTCGACGTCGACGTCGAGCTGCCGTTCTTGGCGCTCGGCGAGTCCTTCGTCGACGGCAGGATCACCGCGCGCATCTCCTCGTCGAAGCCGGGTGAGGCGAACGGCGACGACGACGCTCCCAGCGCCTCCGACGAGGTCCTCGGGGCCGGCGACCTCAGGATCGAGCTCGAGGGTCAGGACGGCGGCGCGATCCAGCTGCTCGCGCACGCGGGCTTCCGCTGGGAAGCGCGGACGATCCCGCTCTTGAACCGCGACCAGCGCGGAGGCCTGGTCGCGAGCGCCGAGAGGTTCCGCCTGGCCGCCGCGTTCCCCTTCGTCTCGGGCCTGGTCTCTCGGCTCGACGGCTACCTCGACGGCAAGGTCGCGCTCGAGTGGGGCCGGATCGAGGACGCAGCGCGCGGGCGCGTCGCGCTCGCCGATCTGAGCGTCACCGAGGCGGTCGTCTTCATCCCCCAGTTCGGCCAGGAGCTGCGAGGCGGCAAGCTGCGCCTCGTCGCGAGCACCGAGCAGACCTCGCAGGGCCCGCGCACCCTGCTGACGGCGAGCGAGCTCGAAGCCCTCGGTACGACGGGCCGTATCCAAGGCTCGGCAGAGATCGACCTCGACGGCCTGGTGCTCACCCAGGCCCGCGCGTCGCTACGGATCGACGAAGGCGAGGAGCTGCCCGTGACGGTCGAGGGCGTGCCGATGGGCCGCGCGTCCGGGCTCGTCGAGCTCGCGCTCGAGCCCTCCGCGCGCGGCGTGGCGCTCGACGTCGACGTGCCCAGGCTGCGCCTCGAGCTGCCCGCGTCTTCCACGCGCAACGTGCAGTCGCTCGACGAGGTGTCCACGATCCACGTCTCGCAGCCGCTCGGCCCACCCGCCCGAAAGCGCGACGCCGACGCCTTCGAGTGGGCCGTCGCGGTATCGCTCGGCGACGTACGCGCGGGCTCCACGGGCGTCGACGTGCGCGTCCGTACGCTCGAAGACGCTCCGCTCTCGCTCGTGCTCTCCGACGAGCTGCGTACCCGCGGGGAGATCGTGCTCGCAGGTGGCGAGGTGGAGCTCAACAAGCGTCGCTTCCAGATCGATCGCGGCATCATCCGGCTGCGCGAGGAAGACGCCGGCAACCCCTACGTGAACGTCACCGCTCACGTGGACATCGGCGATGGCAGCGTGATCTACGTCGACTACGTCGGTCTCTTGAGCCCCATCACCGACGAGAAGATCCGCTTTCGCTCCGACCCACCCCGCTCACAGGCCGAGATCGTCTCCCTCTTGCTCTTCGGCGACACGACCGCCTCACCGGGCGCGGGCTCGGTCGTGGGCTCGGTCGGTGGGACCGTCGCGACCGCGCTGGCGAACGAGCTGCTCGCGCAGAGCGTCTTCCGGGACGTCTCGATCAACCTGGGCTCCACCGAGGAGGGTGGCTACGTGCAGGCCGCGATGCCGCTCGGCGAGAGCCTCCGGATCGATCTCTCCGTCGGCGCGCAGCAGCAACAAGGCGCGCGTCCGGTGGGCACCGCGGGCAGCTCGGCGGGGCAGACCTGCCGCGACGTCGGGCTCGACTACCGCATCACCAAGCGTTGGTCGCTGCGCGCCTGGGGTGGACTGTGCAACGCAGAGGCCGAAGACGTGCGCACGAGCGTCGGTGTCGACGCCGTCTGGCAGTACTCGTACTGAGCGGACTCGGCGGCGCCGAGCAGCGCGCTGCTCGAACGCCGGGTCTCAGCTCGGCTTCTGCCACACGACGACGTAGAAGCCGCCGAAGCGAGCGAGCGGGCCGTCGGCGAGCAGGGGCTCGGCGCGCACCAACATGCGTCCCACGACGGGGACCCGCAGCGCCGCCGCGGCCGGGGTCAGGATCCGTATGCCCCTCACCGTGACGACCCGCGCGCCTGGGGGCGCACGTCGAGCAGCCTGCTCCGGCGTGTCGAAGCGCGTGTGCACCGCGTCCTCACGCACGCCTTCGGCGACGGGCCTCGCGCCGGCGATGCGCTTGGCCAAGGCTCGCACGCTGCGCGGGTTGTAAAACTCGGCGACCACGAACCCACCCGGCCGCGTGACGCGGAACATCTCCGAGATCGCCCGGTCGATGTCGGGCACGTGCGGCAGCACCTTGAAGGAGCAGACGAGATCGAAGGAGGCGTCCTCGAAGGGCAGCTCGGTCGCGCTGGCCTCGGCGACCTCGAGCCCGCGGTCGCGCGCACGCGCGAGCATGCCGGGGGAGAGGTCGATCCCCTTCGCGCTCCTCGCGAAGCGGGCGAAGCGCTCCAGCAGCAGCCCCGTGCCGCAACCCACCTCCAGCAGGTCGGCGCCACGACCGAAGCGCTCGACGATCTCGACCTCGAGGTCGTCGATGAGGTCGTGGTAGCCACCGGGCTCGCTGCCTCCGCGGGGATCGTCGTAGCGCTCCGCGAAGCTGTCGTAGTACGCACGCGAACGCGAGTCCTGGGGCCCAAGCACGCGATCGCTCCTAGCGCTGCCCCCCCAGCGAGGCAATGCTTCGCTCGAGCGATGAAACCTGGCGATCACCCGGAGTTCTTCCTGCGACCAGCGCCCGACGGAGCCTCGCGCGAGAGCCAGCTCCGGCTCGATCGGGACGGTCGCTTCTGGCACGAGGGCGCGCTCGTGGAGCGCCCATCACTCGAGTTCGCCCTCCACCGTTGGCTCCGGAGGCACCCGACCGACGGCCGCCCCATCCTGAGCAACGGCTACGACTGGTGCTACGTCGAGGTCGAGGACACCACGCGCTTCGTGCAGTCCGTCCGCCCGCCGTCGACGCCGAGCGATCCCCCGACCTTGCTGCTCCGCGACGGCAGCGAGGAGCCGCTGGATCCCTCCGCCGTCCTCGTCGACGACGATGGCGTCTTCTTCGCGCGACTCGACGGCGATCGTGGCGAAGCGCGCTTCGGTCGTCACGCGCAGACGGAGCTCGGCGCCTACCTGGCCGACGAGGAGCCCGCCCGCTTGATCGTGGGAGGCCGGGCCTACCCGCTCGGCAGGCGCACGCCCGCCTCAGAAGCTCAAGCCGAGACCTAGGCCGAGAGCCTCGGGCGCACCCGGGACCGCGACGACGCCCACAGCCGGGTCGAGGCCTGGCGGGCGCGGCGGGAGCGTCCGCTTGCGTGTGCTGCGACGCTCGCCGTCGAACGAGACCTGCGCCTCCACGATCCCGGCCACGGCCGTGAGCGCGAGCAGGCCGAAGGAGACCTGGTTGGCGATCCGCAAGGTGTCGACCTGCGAGCGCAGGTCGGCTCGGCACTGCTCGGTGCAGATCTCTCCCTCCGCCGTGCGCCCGCTGACCGCCTGCAGCCCGCGGGCCGCGAGATCGTCGTGGAGCAACGCGAGCGTGATCGACGTCACGCCGAGCACCCCTTCGGTCGCGCCGAAGAAGATCCCCAGCCCCACGTCCTCGTTGTGCAGCTGCCCCACACCGAAGGGGATCGCCGCGATCCAGCGGCTGCGATGCTCGAGCACCGCCTCGGTCCTCGCGAGCTCCTCGACCGACTCGAGGTAGCGCCGGTTCGCGTCTCGCCGCGTGCGCGCCTCGAGCTCACGCTTGCGCTCCGCCTCCGCGCGACGTCGCGCCGCCTCCGCCAGCTCCTGCGCGAGCTCTGCGCGCACTTCGTAGAACAGCTCGATGACGCTCTGCGGGTAGATCGCGGGGCTCGGCGTGAACTGAGGGTTGTCGCGCAGCACGTGCTCGATCTGCTCGGCCGCTTCCTTGCGGCGGTCCTGCGCGACCAGCGCGATGGCGAAGTAGGCGCGGGCCTTCTGCACGATCGCTGGATCCGAGAGACGACAGCCCTCGCTCGTGAGCTCGGGGGTGCTCGGGCACGGGGCCGCCTCGAGATCCAGGAGCCTCGCGAACCTGGCGGAGGCCTCGGCGTAGAGGCCGGCGTCGAGGCGGCCTCGCGCGAGCTCGAGCTCCTGCTCGTCGCCCGCTCGCGCAGCACGTGGTGTCGCCCACGTGACGACGGCCAGCGCGAGAAACAGCGCGGAGCTCAGCTGGTTGCGCACTCGATGGGCCTCGTCGTTCGCGCCGCCCCCGGGGAGCGGCGCCCGACATTGAACACCCATTGTGGTGCCGGATGAACCCTCTTTGCTGTCAGCCCGGGTTTGGCCACGCGAGCGCGTTGCTCACGCCCGCGCGGATGGTCCGGAAAGCCTGCTCCGATCGGCCCTCACCGATGAAGGTGCAGTAGCCCTCCCAGGCCGCGGTCGTCATCGTGACCTCCTTGCTCGCCCCGACCCCCAGCGAGAGGAAGGCACCACAGGTGACCATCCCCCCCGCCGGACCGTTGGCGACGCGCACGGTCGCGGGCCTGAAGCGCAGGCTGAGCGGGACGGACTGCACCTGACCCGGCTCGTCCTCGGGCGCCTGGAGGACCCGGAAGCTCGTGTTCACGGCGTCGCAGCATGGGTCCCCCGGTGGCGGGATGAGCCGGGCCTCGTGGGTACCAGGTTGGAGCTTGAGGGTCCCGCCGAAGTGGTCGACGCGGGCTCCGTCGACCTCCAGCTGGGCTCCCCGCGGCTGGACCACGAAGCGAACGCTCCGCGGTTCGGCTGGCCTCAGCTGCGCGGAAGCGGCGACCCTCTTGAGGGGTGGCGCACGCAGCGCCGACGCCACGGCGGTCGACCTCGGATTCACCACCGACGGTGGCCTGGGGCCGACGCTCGGCGCCGAGCTCGCCGCGGGCTCCGGGAGCAGCGCGGTGCCCTCGGTCGAGATCTCCGAGCGCGCGAGCCTGGCGGGCGAGCCCCGCGTAGCCCACCACCCCAGCGCTCCTGCACCGACCAGCGCGCACAGCGCGGCCGCGCCGACCCCGGCCCTGCGCAGCAGCACCTCCCGGTCGCGGCGCTGTCCGAGCTGGGTGATGCGCTTGAGCACCGCCATGTCGTCCGGCGCGAGCGCGTGGGCGCGGTTGAAGTCGGCCGCTGCGCACTCGACGTCCCCTCCACGCCTCGCGGCCTCACCGCGCTCGAGCAGTCGGGGCACCAGGCGCCCCGGGAGCGCCTCGACGTAGCCCTCCGGGTCGTCGAGGTAGGCCACGATCTCCGCGCGCGGGTTCTCGATCCCGAGCGCGCTCAGCTCCCCCCGCAACAGCTCCCCGAGCGCCTGCGCGGACTCGGGGCGCCGGGACGGCTCGGTGTCGAGTGCCTCCGCCGCGAAGCGCGCATAGCGGCCGCCCACGACGGGCCTCACGGCGTCCGCGGGAGCGAAGTCTCCCTCGAGCACCCGCCGGAGGACCTGAGCGGGGTTCTTGCCCTCGAAGGGCAAGTGCCCCGCGAGACACTCGTAGAGCACGACGCCAAGCGCGAACACGTCGGTCCGCGCGTCCACCTCGCGACCTTCGATCTGCTCCGGCGCCATGTGCGCCGGAGAGCCGAGGACCTGACCCGTCGAGGTCACCCCCTGGGCGTCCAGCAGCTTCGCGATCCCGAAGTCGGTGAGCTTCAGGACCAGCGCGCCCTCCCCCTGCCCGAACGCACGCGCCCTCGTGTCGACGGGATCGCGCTCCCCCGAAGCGGTGGGCGTGCTCTCGGCGGTGTTCGCGGAGCCCGCTGCCTCGCGCGCCGAGTCGCGGCCCCTCGCCGAGCGACGGATGCCTCCCGGATCGCCCTCGGAGGGCTTGTGCAGGGCGATGAGCACGTTCTCGGGCTTCACGTCACGGTGCACGATGCCCGCTTCGTGCGCGTGTTGGAGCGCCTCGCAGAGCTCGAACACGAGCGCGGCCCCCACCTCCGCGGGCATGTCTCTGCGATCGACGAGCAGCTGACGCAGCGTCTGGCCGCGCACGAGCTCCACCACGAGGTAGCGCTCGCGATCCCCCTCGTCGGAGACGTCGTAGACCTCGACGATCCCTCGATGCTTCAGCGACGCCGCCGCACGAGCCTCCGCCACGAAGCGCGACGCGACCTCGGGATTGTCGCGCAAGTGGCGGTGGATGATCTTGACGGCGACCTCGCGACCGAGGCGCAGGTCGCGGGCCCGGTAGACGGTCGCCATCCCGCCGTGGCCGATCTCCTCGAGCAGCTCGTACTTCTCGAGCCTCGGGAAATCGTCGGCCACGGCCGGCATGCTCATTCGACCACCATCACCCGGATCGAGTTGGTCGCGCCGGAGACGCCGACGGGCGCGCCGAAGACCGCGACGATGCGATCTCCGGGTGAGACGAAGCCCTGCGCGAGCATGAAGCCGCTCGCTCGATGCACCATCTCGTCCGCGTCCCGCATCACTTCCGTCGGGAAGGGTACCACGCCCCAGAGCAGGGCGAGCCGACGGCGGGTCGTCTCGTTCGGTGAGAAGGCGATGATCGGGACCACCGGGCGGTGCTTCGAGGCGTAGCGCGCCGTGTTGCCCGACTCCGTGAAGGCGACGATCATGCGGGCGCCGATCGATTTCGCGATGTTGCACGCGCTCCGAGCCACGGCCTCGGCGATGTTCGCGCGCTCGCCCACGACCTCGCTCGGAGCGGGGTCGTAGTAGCTGCTCACCTCCGCCTCGTGCACGATGCGGCTCATCATCTGGACGACGAGATCCGGGTGGTTGCCGGTCGCCGTCTCACCCGAGAGCATCACGGCGTCGGAACCTTCGAACACGGCCGTTGCCACGTCGCTCGCCTCCGCGCGAGTCGGGCGCGTCGCGGTCACCATCGACTGCAGCATCTCGGTCGCGACGATCACCGGCTTCTGCAGCTGGCGCGCGATGTGGAGGATCTTGCGTTGGAGGATCGGCACGTACTCGGGGCCGATCTCCACGCCGAGATCGCCTCGCGCCACCATCACCGCGTCCGAGGCCTGGATGATGGGCTCGAGCCGCTCGATCGCCTGCGGGGTCTCGATCTTCGACACGATCGGCGTCGGACGCCCCCACGCCTCGCAGATCTCCCGCAGCAGTTTCACGTCCTCCGCGTCGCGCACGAACGACAGCGCCACGTAGTCGACGCCTGCGCGCAGACCGAAGGCGAGATCCGCTTTGTCCTTCTCCGTCAGGGCCGAGAGCCTGATGCGACGCGACGGCAGAGAGACGCCGACCCGGTCTCTCAGCAGGCCGCCCCCGGAGACGGTCACCTTCACGCGCCGCGCTTCGACGGCCGTGACCAGCAGGCTCACCTGTCCGTCATCGCAGAGCACCCGGTCCCCGGGGCGCAGATCGTCGGCGAGCCCCTCGTACTGGATCGGGATGACCGTCGGATCCTCGGTCGGGTCCGCACCGGCCTCCTCCAACCACGCGGTCGACCCGGTGAGGAACTCCGGCTTCGGGCGGGCGAACTTGCCCGCGCGGATCTTCGGGCCGCAGAGGTCCTGCAGCGCTGCCACGGGCTTGTTGCAGGCCGTGGCCGCGGCGCGCACGTTGGCGAGGCGGGCACCGTGCTCCTCGTGGGTGCCGTGGGAGAAGTTCAGACGGGCGACGTCCATGCCGGAGCGGATGAGCCGCTCCAGCTGTTCTTGGCTCTCGCAAGCCGGCCCGATGGTGCAGACGATCTTGGCTCTACGGAATCGCACCTCTCCTAGTTCGCACAAAGCGGGCGGGAGGTCGACGGCGGGCTCAACCCGCGTAGCCCTCTTCTCCATGCAGCGAGGTGTCGAGCCCCTCCCTCTCGTCCGACTCGGTCACCCTGAGCCCGACGAAGCGCCGGACGACCCACAGGATGCCCCACGTCACGAGGACCGCATACGCGATGGCCGCCAGGGGGGCGACGATCTGGACCCCCAGCTGCTTGAAGCCACCCAGCAGCAGCCCGTCACTCCCGATCGGTGCCGCCACATCGGCGAAGTTCCAGGTCTGTGAGAAGACCCCCGTGAGCACCGCCCCCACGACCCCTCCGACGCCGTGCAGGCCGAACGCGTCGAGGGAGTCGTCGTAGCCCCAGCGGTACTTGAGCAGCACCGCCCCGAAGCAGAGCGCACCCGAGAGGGCGCCGATCGCGAAGCCCGCCCAAGGGGCCACGAACCCGGCGGCCGGGGTCACCGCCACGAGACCAGCCACGAGCCCCGAGGCCGCCCCCAGCGCCGTCGGCTTTCCGCCGTGCCTCCACTCCACGAGCACCCAGCCCACCGCGCCACCGGCCGCTCCCATGTGGGTGACCACGAAGGCGAGCGCCGCAAGGTGTCCCGAACCGAGCGCGCTACCCGCGTTGAACCCGAACCAGCCGAACCAAAGGAGCCCCGCACCGAGCATCGTCATGGTCAGGTTGTGCGGCGGAAAGCGCTCCTCCGGGTACTTGAGGCGCTTGCCGAGCATCAGGGCGCACACCAGCGCCGAGGCGCCTGCCGTGATGTGGATGACGGTGCCTCCCGCGAAATCCAGCGCTCCGAGCTCGAAGAGCCAGCCGCCCTCGGCCCAGACCCAGTGGGCCACGGGCGCGTAGACGAGGAGCGACCACGAGGCGCTGAAGAGCAGGTAGGCCGAGAACTTCATGCGCTCGGCGAAGCCACCGCTGATGAGGGCCGGCGTGATGGCGGCGAACATCGCCTGGAAGGCCACGAAAGCGAGCGCGGGAACGGTGCCGCGGAGCTCGCCCACCAGGCCGCCCAGGAAAACGTGGTCCAGGCCGCCGATCACGCCGCCTTGGCTCGGCCCGAAGGCCAGCGAGTAGCCGAGCACCAACCACAGCGCCGTGACCAGCGGAATCGCGGCCATGGAGTGCATCATCGTCGACAGCACGTTCTTGCGGCGCACGAGCCCGCCGTAGAACAACGCCAGCGCAGGCGTCATCAACAGCACCATCGCGCTCGAGACGAGCAGCCAAGCGGTGTCACCAGTGTCGGGCTTCACGAGCGGGCCTCCAAGGGTGCGAGGCCTGCGTGATGCAGCGCGTCGCAGGCCCCGAGCGTCCCGCATCACGATTTCCTGGAGGTTTCGCCGCCGTGTCGCCGAGGTGTCTCCCCCCCGAAGCCACAGTCGCAATCCCGCCCGCGCCGACACGCCCCGACGTCGAGCTCAGCACGGCAGCGCGAGCGACCCGACCGCGCAGCCCCACGCCGCACCCCTGCTGGCGAGCGGGCGAGCCCCGGCGAAGGCCCGGCCC
>CALKVW010000057.1 GCA_938004785.1 uncultured Polyangiaceae bacterium | reverse complement strand
CGACGTCGCGGCCATGCTCGCCGAGGCGCTGCGCGCGCGAGGCGCGAAGGACGAAGCGCAGCGCTTCGAGGAGCTGCGCCTCGGCTGGCTCGAGCGGGCCGCGCGCGAGGCCACGAGCCCGGAGGCCGCGGCCGTGCACGACTACGCGCGCATGAACGCCTACCTCGCGCTCGGTCGCCCGCGCGAGGCCATCGACATGCTGGAGCAGCGCGCACGCGAGCTGCCCGATCGCTACGAGCCGCACGCCCGCCTGGCGCAGGCGCTCGAGGCCGCGGGTGAGTCCGAGCGCGCCCTCGAGTCGCTCGAGCGCGCCATCGAGCGGGCCTACGGCCCTCGCAGGCTCCGCTACTTCGCGCAGCGCGTGCGCCTCTACGAGGCGCTGCTCCGCGGAGGCTCGTCGAGCGAGCCGCGAGCCAAACGCATGATCCAGGGCCTCGAGCGCGCCCTGCGCGAGGAGCTCGCCGCCTGGGGCGCGCTGCCCGAGGCGCAGCGCGACCTGGCGAGGATCGCCACGGTCGAGGCGAAGCTCGCCGAGATCGAGGCCGAGCGCTGAGGCTCGCTCGACGCAGCGGGCAGCGAGCCGCGACGGCTCAGAGGCTCGCGACGGTGAGCAGCGTGCACACGACGAGCGTGCCGAGCTCGGCGAAGCGCTCGTGGCGCTCCTCGAAGCCGTGCCGCAGGCGCCTGCCGAGCAGGTTGCCCGCGACGAGCGCGGCCGCGAGCACGAGCATGCTCTCGAGCTGCTCGCGCTCGAGCAGCCCGCCCACGCCGTAGCCCACGACGCGACCCACGTGCAGCGCGACGGCGCCGGTCGCGATCGTGGCCACGTAGCGCGTGCCTCGCAGCCCCGCGCTCGCGAACAAGGGGCCGGTGAGCACGCCCGCGCCTCCGGCCGTCGCGGCGAGCACGCCGATGCCGAAGCCTCCCCCGCCGATCGCCCCTGGGCTCGGCTCGATGCGCCACCAGCCCATCGCGCGGGCGAGCGTCGCCGCGGTCGCGCCGAGCAGGATCACGCTCAGCGCCACCGCGGGCAACGTGGGCACGACCAGCCCGCCGAGCACGGCGCCCGGCACGGCGCCCAGCGCGAAGCTCCGCGCGACGTCGCGGTCGATCTCGCGGCGGAACATCCAGCCTCGGTGCAGGTTCGACACGAGCAGGGCCGGCGTCGTGATCGCGAGCGCCTCGTGAGGCCCTCGCAGGGCGCCGAGCGCGGCCACGATGAGCAGCCCTCCGCCCATGCCGGCGAGCGTGGTGAGCAGACCACCCACGAGTCCCAAGGCCACGAGCTCGAGGTCCATGCGTCGAAGCTAGGGCCGGCGGTGCCCCACGTCCCATGACAAGCTCGGGACGATTCCATAAGCTTTGGTTATGCTAGAGCCGCTGCGTCACTTCCTCCACATCGCCGAGCTCGGCAGCTACACCGCGGCCGCGCGCAGAGCCCACGTCTCGCAGCCCGCGCTCACCGCGGCGATCCGCAGGCTCGAGGCGCAGCTCGATGCGCGCCTCTTCGATCGCGGGCGCCACGGCGCCGAGCTCACGCTCGCGGGGCGCACCCTGCTGCCGCACGCGCGCGCCGCGGTGATCGCGCTCGACGAGGGTGTGCGAGCGGTGGAGAGGCTCGTGGCGCTCGAGGCGGGTGAGGTGCGCATCGGTGGAGGCTCGACGGCCTGCACCTACCTCTTGCCGCCGGTGCTCTCGCTGTTCCGCAGGCGGCACCCCAAGGTCTCGATCGTGCTGCGCGAGTTGCCCGAGGAGGTCGCCGTCGACGCCTTCGAGCGAGGTGAGCTCGATCTGGTCGTGGCGGGCGCGAGCCACGGCGAGCTCTTCCGCGACGAAGAGGTCGTGCTCGTCGCCGCGCCCGGGCGCGACCCCGAGGCGCTGCCCTTCATCACCTTCCAGCCGGGCAGCGCGGTGCGCACCCTGCTCGACCGTCACTTCCCCAGGCGGCCGATCGCGATGGAGCTCGGCAGCATCGGCGTCGTGAAGGGCAGCGTACGCGCCGGGCTCGGCGTCGCGCTCATCTCGAGGAGCGCGGTCGCGACCGATCTCTCGCTCGGCCGGCTCGTCGAGATCCCGAGCGAGGTCACGCCGATCCCCAGGCCGCTGCGGCTCCTGCACCGGGGCCTCGATCGCCTCTCCGAGCCTGCACGTGCGCTGCGCGCGATGCTGCTGGCCGACGCCCCTCGGCGCAGCCCACGCCGCGCGACGCGCAAGGCGCCCCAGCGCGCCGCGCGTGTCACGACCTCGCGCTGACGCTCGGAGCGGGCGCCGACGAGCCGGATCGGTCACTTCTTGCCGAAGAGGCCGCCGAGCGCGCCGGCCACCTGAGCGACGTCGACGCCACCGATCGCGCCGGCCGCGTGGCCGAGCGCCTGGTCGACGTAGGGCGCGACCGAGTCGGGCAGCTTCGCCTTGAGGAAGCCCACCACGGTCTCGATGGCCTTCCTGGCTTGGTCTTCGGAGATACCGGTCTTCTCGACCACCTTGCTGACGAGCTCATCCATGCGCTGGAGGGTGTTCCCCGACGCCGCTCATGTCAACGGGCGGGGGCGGTCGAGAGAGTCGCGGCCGGCGCAGCGCTCGCTCTCGAGGAGCGCGGCGGCACGAGCTCGCAGCTGCGCCGATCCCGGAGCTCGACGCCCTCGCCGATCGCGAGCAGCCCGGCGCTGGGTTTGGCGTCGAAGCGCGCGATCGTGCGTGCGTCGAGCTCGCGCAGCGGCGTGTCGAGGCGCAAGCCCGGCGCGTCGACGGCCTCGAGGCACACACGCTCGCTGCTCCAACGAACTGCGAGCCAGGTGGCTTGGCCGGGATCCACGCCGAGGCCCGTCGAGAGCCAGGCGGAGGGAGCGGCGAGCGCGAGCGCGGCGCCCTTGCGATCGGCGCAAGCAGGGCTCGAGGCGGGCTCGAGGGTGTGCCACGCCGCGAGCTTCGTCGGCGACTTGCCTGCGACGAAGAGCAGCGCCGGGTCTTCCTGCGTGGGCGGCCCCGAGGAAGGCGACATGAGCACGCCGAGCCTGCCCTCGTCGACGAGCGCGAGGCCGAGCGTCCCCGGAGCCAGCTCGGGCCGAGGCGGCGGCGGCAGCTCGAGCTCGGTGTGCACGCTGCCGCGTGTGACGCGAAGGACCACGACGCGCCCGAAGGAGTCGCGTGCGAGCACGGCGAGCGTCGTCGGATCGAGCCGCGCCGCCGCGTGCACGGCGAACTCGGCCCCGTCTCGGCCGAGCGAGATCGGCAGCGCGCGTGCGCCCTCGACCCAGAGCAGCGAGCCCGCGCCGTCGCCGAGCAAGAGCCCGCCGCCGAGCACGGGCAGCGCGAAGCCCTGCTCGGTCGAGAGCATGTGCTCCGGGCCCGCGCTCGAGCCTGTGAGCGCCGCGTGGTCGTGCGCGGCTTGCAGCTCGTAACGCGCGCTCCTCGGCGTGGCGCTGGGATCGAAGGGCTCGAGGTAGCGCAGCGCTCTCGCGGAGCTCGCTGCCTCGTCGACGCGCCCCGTGATCACCGCGCGCACGGCCTCGGCGCGCAGCTCTCCGCCCTGGTGATCGAAGGCGCTCAGCGAGTGGTGCGCCAGCGCTTCGTTCGGCCCGAGCCGCACGCGCTCCGCGCCGAGCCCGAAGCGGGCCTCGTCGCTCGCCGGGGCGAGCCTGCGGCTCGGCGGGGCGCTCGGCGTGCACCGCAGCTCGGGCAAGCTCGGCGGGTCGACGGTCGACGAGGGCACGTCGATCGCGGGGCTGCTCGACGCGCCGCCGCGCTCGCTGCTCCAGCCGACGCGCACCCAGGCGTCGACGGTGCAGCCGACCTCGGTGCAGCTCTGCGCCGCGCCATCGCGCAGCCGCGGCAGCGGCGGCGTGTCGACGGCCGCGAAGCTACGGCCCCAGTCGGTCGACTGCAGGAACACGGCCTCTCTGCCGCTGCCCGAGCGCGCGAGCCCACGCGCGCCGTCGAAGCGAAGGTTCGCGAAGCGGTACGGCGAGGGCTCGAGTTGCCTGCCGCCCTGGAGCAGGCGCACCGACTGCCCGCGCTCCGACCACAGCTCGAGCTCGCCCTCTCCGATCACCCGCGCGCGGTGGTCGACGAGCTGGCGCGCGCCGACCCAGGCCTCGACCGCCGCGATCTCGTTCGCGTCGAGCGGCCAGCGTCGCCCGGAGCCGAGATCGACGAGGCCCGCGTTCGCCCCCGCGACGAGGCTCAGCACCGTCGTCGGGGTCGGCACGTCGAGCAAGCGACGCGCGGTCGAGGTCTTCGGCGCGTCTTCGAGCATCGCGGAGCGATCGAGCTCGAGCCAGCCGCCCTCGGTGCGCAGACAGGCCGCGCCGACGCGCGCCTCCTTGCCGTCGCAGGGCCCGTCGAAGGAGAGCGCGTCGCCTTCACCCCAGCTCAGCACGCCCCGTCGTGGGAAGGCGATCTCGATCTTCGTCGGCCCTCCCTCCACGGGCCGGGTCGCGACGAGCGTGCGGTCGTTCGCGTGACAGAGCGCGAGCACCTCGCGCTCGAAGCGGGCCGCGCGGCACTCGAAGTCGGGCGGCGTCGCGCCCGGCTCCTCGGCGAGCACCTCGCCGGAGCGCGTCGAGATGACGAAGGCCGAGCCCTCGTCGAAGGCGATCACCTGATCGTCGAAGAGTTGCGCGCCTCGGGCCACGGCGAGCGGTAGGGGCCTCGGGCGTCGCGATCGGCGCGCGCCGGCGTCGAGCGTCGGCGCGTCCGGCACCTGCGGGCTGCGGCGCAGGCCCTCCGCGCCGTAGACGAAGCTCTCGCCGCCGCTCGCGTCGATGTGGAGCTCCGACTCCAGGCCCACCACGCGCAGCACGCCCAGCGCGCCCGAGCCGTGCTCGATCGCCTGCCAGCCCGAGCCTGGGCGCAGCCCGTAGAGGCGACCGCCGTCGGCGTAGGCGAGGCCGACCCGCCCATCGAGGCTCGAGGCCATCATCGACATGCCGGGCAGCTCCACCGGGCGCAGCTCTCCGGTCGTCAGATCGACGAGCCTGCGGCTGCCGTCGTCGCGCACGACGAGCGCCCGCTCGGGGCCGAAGCTCAGCGTGCGCACGGACCCCGGCACCAGCAGACGGGGCGTGTCGACGAAGCTCGCGGCGTGCCAGAGGCCGCTCGCGCCACCGAAGACGAAGCCGCCGCCGAGGTGCTCCGGCACCGCGAGCAAGAGCTCGGTCTGGATCCGATGCTCGCTGCGCGCGTAGACCGCGCCCGAGCCGTCGACGACGAGGCGCACGCCGTGGTGCACCACGCCCGAGAAACCGGCGCCCAGATCGAGCCTGAGCGCCGGCGACGAGGCCTCGCCGAGGCGCCACACCGGCACCGGAGGCAGCGGCGCCGCGGGGACCCAGGTAGGCGCGGGTAGCGTCGAGCCGGAGCTGCTGGGCGCGGGGCTCGAGGCCGCGCAGGCGGTCGAGCCGAGGAGCACGGCGACGAAGGAGCTGCGGAGCCGCGTGAGCATCTCGCGCGAGGCTAGCGCGAAGCCTGCCGCTACGGCATCGACGGCTGCACCGAGCTCTACGTCGTCGGGCTCCTGCCGTGTCTCCACGCCGCGTCGGGCATCGGGTATCAGCCGGGCATGGGAGACGAGGACTCGGTGGGGCGGCTCGAGGAGCTCGAGCGCAGGCTGCGCACGCTCGAGGAGGAGCGCGCGCTGGTCTCCGCGATCGACGAGTTGCTCGAGGTCGCGCTGCGCGATCGCCTCCCGCTCGAGAGCTACCTGCCACGGGCGCTCGAGATCCTCGCGGCGGTGCTCGGCGCCCGCGCGATCGCCCTGCGCACCTTCGACGAGAGCCTCGAGCTCGTCACCTATGCCTGGCCCGACCAGCCTCGCTCGGGCGAGCTCGCGCGCAAGATGCCGCGGATCTCCGAGCACACCGATGGTCGCGAGCCCTTCCTCGAGCGTGAGGCCGGCGCGCTCGTCATCGCGCAGCACCTCGACGTCGCGGGCGAGCTCTTCGGCGCGCTCGCCGCCGAGCTGCCCGGCGACGCCGACGAAACGCGCCTCGCCCAGCTCCGCAGCTTGCTCGGCGCCTTCGCCGAGGTGATCGACAACCAGCTCGCCTTCGTCGCGATCTTCCGCCGGAAATCGATCGTCGCCCGCAAGCTCGGCGACGCGCTGATGGACCCGGTGCTCGATCGCGGCATCGACGCCGCGCTCGAGGTGCTGCGCGAGGCCGTGAGCTTCGACGATCTCTTGCTCGTGGTGCGTGACGAGCACGACGCGCGCGGCGCGCGGCTCACCTACCGCATCATCCAGGGTGGCGTGCTCACGCACGAAGCGGCCGTGAGCGGAGAGCTCTCCGTCGAGGACTTCGTCAAGACGCACGCCTCCGCGATGATCCAGGGCGACTCGCGCAGCCTGCTCGCGCAGCTCGGCATCACGCGCTTCCGCGAGGAGGCCCTCATCTCGGGCGTGAGCCAGCGGCGCTCGCTCGGCAAGGTCGTCGTCTCCAGCCGGCGCGGAGAGCTCAGCACCATCGACCGCGACGTGCTCGAGCGCTTCGCCGACTCGCTCCGGCAGCGGCTCGTCGATCACTACCGTGAGTGGCGCCACCTGGGCCTCAGCTTCCCGCACCCGACGGTCGAGGGCCTGCTGCGCGAGGACGACTACTCGGAGCGCAGGCTCTCGGCGCGCGAGGCAAAGGTGGCGATCTTGTTCACGGATCTCTCGAGCTTCACGCGGATCAGCGAGCAGGTGCTGCGCGAGCCCGAGCTCATCGCGAAGCTGGTCGACACCTGGAGCCGCCTCGCCGTCGACGTGATCTACGAGCTCGGCGGCGTCTTCGACAAGATGGTCGGCGACTGCATCATCGCGCTCTTCGGGCCGCCCTTCTTCGACCTCGAGGGCGCCGAGGCCTGCAGGCGCGCGGCGCTCGCGGCGGAGCGCATCATGGAGCTCACGCGCGCGCTGAACGACGGCGTCGCGATGCCCGAGCTCCGCGACATCGAGCCGCCGCTCGGCGTCGCGACGGGCCTGCACTACGGGCCGGTCTTCGTGGGCCGCGTCGGGCCCAACGAGAACTACACGGCCTTCGGCTCCGTCATGAACAACGCGGCGCGCCTGCAGGCGCTCGCGAAGCGCGACGAGATCCTCTGCATGGACAGCTTCGTCGAGGCGCTCGGCGAGCCGGCGCGCTTCGGCGACGAGCGCCGCGCCAGCGTGAAGAACGTCGCCGAGCCGCTGCGCTTCCGCGCGCTCGTGGGTTGAGCGGCGGCGCGCGCGGCCGGCGCGGCGCTCAGCCGAGGACCTTCTTCACCGAGGGGCGCTCACGCAGGCTCGCGATCCAGCGCGACACGTTCGGCCACTCGCCGAGCTCGAAGCCCAGCATCGGCGCGAAGGCGAGGCTCGGCGCGAAGGAGATGTCGGCGAGCGTGATGCGCTCGCCCACGAGGAAGCTCTTGCCCTCGAGCGCGCGGTCGAGCACGGCGAAGATCCTCTGCGCCTCGGCGCGCCCGTTCTCCGCGATGCGCGCGATGCGCTGCTCCTCCGGGAGGCGGATCGTGTGCGCGAAGAGGCCCGCGAAGGCTGGCCCGAAGTGCGCGGCGTTGAGGTAGGTCCACTGGGCGATGCGGCCGATCTCCTCGGGGTTCTGCCCGGAGAGCTTCGCTTCGGGGCAGAGCGCCGCCACGTAGTCGCAGATCGCGTGCGACTCCCACAGCACGAGCTCTCCGTCGACGAGCGTGGGCACGCGCCCGTGCGGGTTCATCGACACGTAGTCGGGCTTCTTGTGCTCACCCTGCGTGAGGTCGACGGGCACGAGCTCGTAGGCCTTTCCGGCCTCCTCGAGCGCGATCTGCACGCGCCGCACGTTCGGGGACATCGGGAATCCGTAGAGCTTCATCGTCTTCTCCTCGGCTCGCATGCGCGGGCGGCGCGCAGCATAGCGCCGTCTCGAGCGCCGCGCGCCGAGCGCTCGGGAGGAGCGAAGCGGTCCGTCGAGGGGCGATCCTCGGCGGAGGCTGTATGCTCGAGGCGTGCGCCACGAGCTCTTCGCCCTCGCTCTCTCGACCCTCGTGATCGTCGCCTGCGGCGACGGCGCCGACGACGGCACGTCGACCAGCTCGAGCGGCGGCGGAGGCAGCGCGAGTAGCTCGAGCGGCGGCGGCGCGGGCGGCGCCGGCCCCTCGACGAGCAGCTCGAGCGGAGCGGGCGGCGGCGGCGGCAGCGCCTTGCCGAGCTACGCGAGCTTCCACCTCAACTACACGCAGACCAAGGACTGGTCGAAGTGCGCCGAGCGCGACTTCGTGATCTTCGACCTCTTCGACACACCCGCGGCGGATATCGCCCAGTGCGCGGCGATGGGAGCGCGCATGCTCTGCTACGTCTCCTCGCAGTACGAGGCCTGGCGCCCCGACGCCTCGAGCTTCGGCGCGCTCGGCGAGGAGCTCGACGGCTGGCCCGGCGAGTACTGGATCGACGCCGACGATCCGCAGAACCTCGCGGTGCTCGTCGCGCGCCTCGATCTCGCGGTGTCGAAGGGCTGCGAGGGCATCGACCTCGACAACATCGATCGCGACGGGCACGAGGCCTACGTGGCGGAGATCTTCACCGAGGCGCGCGCCCGCGGCCTCTTGGTCTCGCAGAAGAACGCGGTCGACAAGATCGACCTCTTCTTCGATCTGGTCGACCTCTACCAGAACGAGGAGTGCCAGCACTACGCCGAGTGCGGCGCTTACGCCGAGCTCGGCCGGCCCGTGTACAACATCGAGTACACGCCCTGCCAGACGCTCCCGTACCTCTACAGCCACCGGAAGAACGTCGACACGATGGACGCCTGGGAGGGCGCCTGCTCACCCTGAGCCATCGCGCTGGCGTGAGGGTCCCGCCCGCCCCCGCGCTCGAGCTCGGCGCTCCCCAGCGCCGCCGTTTCCCCCGTCGTTTCCTGCTGGTACCGAAGGTCGGACTCGAACCGACACTCCCTTTCGGGAAGCGGATTTTGAATCGCCTCGGGGGCCCTTCTGGCGCTGCGGACGGGCGCGCGGCGCGAGCGATCTTGCGACGTTGCGGGCGCCGCTGCGGAGCGAGGCGAGGCCGACGACGACCCCAGATCCCTTTCAGCGCCGGTCAGATCCCTTTCGTCTGCTGGCCACCCGAGCAGAACGTCGAGCGATCCATGCGGTTCGACCGAAGCCTCCTGAAAGGTACGCGCGCGCCGCTGGTAGGTCGAGATCATCGTGCTCGACTTGTGGCCCGTGCGGTCGCCCACCCACCGCTCCGACATGCCGCGCGCGAGGGCCTCGGTCACGAAGAGCCCGCGCAGCGAGTGCAGCCCGGTCGGCGTCGTCGTCTTGCCGTGCTCGAACAGGTCGCGACGTGCGACGCCCGCGCGCGCGAGGGCCGCGCGGTAGCTCACTGCGTCGACGGCGGCGGGGAACACGAGCCCCTCGGCGGGTGAGCCTTGCTCGACGTGCCATAGGCGCAGAGCACGCGCCACGTCGGGACGCAGCGCCCACGAGCGCGGGTCGTCGGTCTTGTTCTCGTCGAGGCGCACGATGCCGCGCTCGAGGTCGACGTTCGCCCACGTGAGCTCACGCGCTTCGTCGGGGCGCATGCCCTCGCGCGCGATGAACCCGAGCAGGATGCGCACGGCCTTCGGCTCACTCTGCGCGCTCAGCAAGCGGTCAAGCTCGGCGGGGTAGGGCATCGCCTGCTTGCGCTGGGCCTTCGCGTGGATCTTCGGCATCCACCCGACCGGGAGCGGCGAGGACTCTCGGAGCCGCAGCGGGAAGACGGCGAGCTTCAACACGCGGTTCATCACCTGCGCGACGTGGCGCCGCGTCGCCGAAGTCAGCTCGGCGGGGAGCGCGCTCATCACGCCGAGCGCGTGGTCGAGCGTCACCTTCGCGATCGGCACCGGGCCGATCTCGGGGAGCACGTACTTGGTGAGGCGCTCTCGGTCGTCGTCGGCGCTGCGCTTCGTGCGTACGTGGTCCGGGTGCAGCCGGGCGAGCTCTCCGCTCGTCCAGGCGCGGGCCACGTCGCCGAAGGTCGCGAGCACGAGAGGCGCTCGCACCGAGCGAAGCTCGCCCTTCACGAGGCGCTCAGCGACCTTGTCGATCGCCTCCAGCTCGGCGACGTCGACGGCTGCGGCCGCGCGCGTGGCCAGGCGGCCGATCGTCTCGGTGTCGACGCCAGCGCGGCGCAGCCCGAGCACCATGCTCGCGATCGACTCGGCGCGCTCGGCGGCCTGGTCGTCGTCGAGGTCGGCCGGCAACGGCAGCACGCGCCGCTCGCCCGTCGCGAGCGTCACGCGCGCGAAGCTGCGACCGTCGCGGGTGAGGATCCCTCCCGACGCTACGCGCGGCATCGCTCGGCCTCGGTGGGGTGTGGTAGGGTGTTCGTCATCGGAGCGGTTCTGTCGCTTCGGTCGGGCCCCCGGACGTTGGCGCGTCGCGGGGGCTGCTCTTTGTCGCGCGCCTACGTCGCCGGCTGCGCCTTCGGTGGGGAGCGACGGCGGCGAGGTCGAGCGTCGTCACGAGCGGCCAGCGCCTTCGCGGCGTCGTCGATGCGCGCGCGGACCCACGTCGACATGTCGACGCCCTCGAGCGCGGCCAGCGTGTGGAGCGTGCTCAGGCGAGCCTTCTCCATCTTCACGAGGATCGCGGCGTCGAAGGTCTTGGGGCGCGGCACGTTGCGACTATGCGCCGCGGCTATTCGCTACGCAAGCGCGAAAGCTGGACGCGCGTCTAAGTGCGCGTATTGATATCGAAACAATCGGCATTGGATCGGGTCTGCTAGGCTCAGCGCATGCGCACGAGGCCCAACCCTGCGATCGTCGAGCTCCTCGCGAAGGCGAAGCCGATGACGGACGAGCAGCGAGAGCGCCAGCTCGTGAGCCTCGCCTACGGGAACGCGCGCCTCGAGAACGACCGCGTCGAGCGCGCGAGCGTCGAGGCTGCGGTGCGAGCGACGCGGCCGCAGCGCCCCACGCGGTAGCCTCGCGTGGGCGGTTGGATCTCCGACGACACGCCAGACGAGCAAGCGGGGCGCGAAGGAGCGAACACCGCCGCGCTCATGCGCTACGTGGGCGAGCTGGCGCGCGCGGTAGCGCACGGCGCGCAGCCCTTCGAGGTCTCTGCCTCACTGCTCTGTGAGCTTCACGCGATTGCGCTCGAGGGCTTCGACGACGACGCGCCCGGGCGCTTCCGCGACGGCGGCGCTGACATCCTCGGGAGTCGCCACGTACCACCGGCGCACGACCAGCTCGAGGCCCTGCTCGCGAGCATGGCGGCGGAGCTCGACGCGCACGACGACTGGACGCCAGAAGACGCGGCTGCGTTCGTGTTGTGGCGCGTGAACTGGATCCATCCCTTCCGCGACGGGAACGGGCGCGTCGCGCGCGCGGTCGCCTATCTCGCGCTCGTCGTGGGGTACGGAGAGCAGCTCCCCGGCGAGCGCACCGTGCTCGAGCACCTCAGCCGGTATCGAAAGCGCTACTACGACGCGCTCGACGCCGCGGACGTTGCGTGGTCGGCCGGCGAGCTCGACGTGTCGGAGCTTCGCGACCTACTGCGAGAAGGGCTCGAGGCGCAGCTCGGCGGGTGAGCGGCGACGGCAGGGGGACTCACTCCACGGGCGCGACGACGGTCACGGGCACCGAGGGAACCTCGACCGTCACCTCGCCGAGCGCGACCACCGCGACGATCGCAGCCGCGCGCGCGGCTCGGATGCTCGGTCCATCGAAGGCGACTCCACCTCGGGCGCCGCTTCGTGCTCGCGGTGCAAGCTCACTTCGCGAGCTCGACCACCGCCTGCTCGGAGAGGTCTTCGATCATCACGTCCTGGTCGTCCTTCGGCGTCGGCGCTGGTAGGAACCCGGTGGGCACGCCGTTCTCGGCCCCCGCGGGCTTGCCGAGCGCAGGCTTCGGCGCGCGGAACTGCTTGAGCTTGACCGTGCGCGCCCACTTGCCGTCTTCGACCTGCTCCCATTGCGATAGGTCGGTCACGACGACGGATCGGATCTTGAGGTCGTCCGTGGCGGGGTGCGAGAAGTCGAAGGCGCGCGGCTTCTGCCCAGGCTCGGTGCGAGCGGTGAGCTGGCCCCAGCCCGCGTCCCACTCGTCGAAGTGCTCGGGCTCCCAGACCTCCACCACGACGTCGAACTCGGGTAGGCCATCGCCGGTCCACCGCAGCGTGGCGCCGCTCGTGCCGGTGCCCTTCGCCTCGTCCCAGCCGCGGGGCGATGCGGCGCCTGCGACCATGACTTGGCCGGGGCTCGGTACGCCAGCGAGGTAGGCGACGTCCCAGGCGTCGACCTCTGCGTCTCGGAGCGGGTTGGGGATGCTCACGGGCTTTGCTCCTCGGCGCGCTGCTCGGCGCCCAGCTCGAGGCGCGCGAGCCGAAGCTCGCCCATCCTCTCGGCGGCGATGCGGAGCCCGAGCCTTCGCGCTGCGCGCATGACCTCGTCCGAGGTCACGGGGCGGCCGTCCAGGACGTCGCCCAGCACGCCATGGAGCGCGCGGTCGAGGTCGTCGGAGGCGTTGGAGCGCGCCGCGGAGAGTCGAGCCAGCGAACGGCGCGGCTCGTCGAGGTCGTGGAGCTTGCAGGGATCCATCGGGTGTTCCTTCACGGGCGGGGGTCTCGGCCCTTGGCGAGCTGCGCGTGCTTCGCGCGCCGCTGGCACTCGATCTTGCGGTCGTAGGCCCAGCGCACGCGCTCGAGCAGCACGAAGCGGCGCACGACCAGACGAGCAAGCTCGTCGTCGGAGACGTCGGGACCAGCGCCGCGGGCCTTCGTCGCCTTGTCGTGGGTCTCGAGCGCGAGCTCGGCGGCGTCGAGCTGCGCCGAGGTCTCGGCGAGGGTGAGGGCCGGCTTGCGGCGGGCTCGGGTCGGCGTGGCGGGCATGGTCGCAGCTCCAAGAGTTGCCTTCGGGATCCTCCCCCGCGGCGGGAAAGGGGGCGCCGCGGGGGAGGAGCGCTCAGGGCCTCGAGCGCGGGCGGATGAGCGGTCCGCCCCTCCCTAGTCGTTCATGCGAGGCCGTCGCGCTCGGCGTAGGAGGTCACGCCAGCGGCTCGGCGGGCAGCGTCGCGGCGTGCCTGGAGCGCGTCGCTCCCGGCGTGCAGCGTCGGGCAGTCGGCGAGCGTGTGCAGCTCGTCGACGACTCGCGCGCGGTACTCCTCACCGGCGAACGGGCGCGCCGCGCCGGTCACCGCGTCGAGCGAAGCGGAGATCAGCTCTTGCAGCCCGACGACGCCGCCTTCTTCGTGGGTCCGCGCGATCATCTGCTGCAGGCGGCACACGAAGTCGTGTGCGTTGTGAGGCACGGGCGCCCCGGTGCCGATGCGCGCGATCGCCACGGCGAGCGCTGGGTGGAACGCAGCGGGCGGTGTCGTCGGCTCACCGAGCTGGGTGAGCTCGGCGGCGGCGGCGCGCGTCGCAGCAAGCTCGGCTTCGATGGCAGCGGCGACGCTCTTGGCGCGCTCGATCGCCTCGAGCAGCGCGGCGACGTGGGGTGCGGCCGCGGTACGGAACGCGGCGGGCGTGGCCTTCGCCCGCAACGCCTCGACGCGCGCGCGGTGCTCGATCTCAGCCTGCTCGGCTTCGAGCGCGGCGAGGGCGTCGCGCGCGGTCCCGAGCTCGGCCTCGGCGCGGGCGAGGACCTGCGCGGGGCGCGAGCAGCGGAGCGCGGCGAGGTCGCGGGACTCGCGAGCCTTCATCACGGCCTTCGCCTTCGCGTCGGTCGGCGCGTCCGCGTAGGCCTGCTCGGCCTCGCCCACCTCGCCCTCGAGCTTGGTGCGCTCCGCCTCGGCGGCCTCGAGCGCGTCGCGGGCGTCGGCGTGCGCCTTCTCGCGCGCGCTCACCTCCTGCGCCGCGCTGGCGATGCGGGTCTTGATGTTGGCGTCCTCGGGCTTCGAGAACCCGAGCGCCCCGGCGATCTTCTGGGTGATGCTCATCGACGAACCACTGCGGCGGCGGGCAGCACGAGCGCGCCGTGTTGACGGTGGATCTTGGTGGGCACGGGCGTGCCGAAAGCCGCGTCGAGCCGCGCACGATGCGCGGCGACGTGGCGGGGAGCGGCGCGGAGCGGAGCCGCGAACGCTTCGGCGGCGGCCCGTCCGAGGTACTTGGCGATCAGCGCGTAGGCCACCTCGAGCAGCTCCTCGGGCGAGGCGCTGGCGCGGGCGTCGGCCTCCACCTTGCCCATGCGGCGCTGCAGCTCGCGGAGCTTCTGACTGGCCGAGCCGATGACGTGCTCTCGGCGGTTCACGACGCAACCCCAGCGAGGCGGCGAGCCTCGGACGGTAGGAGCACCGGGAAGATCTGGCGGGTGCCTTCGTAGCGGACGACCGTGCCGCCCCGGATCCCCATCTCCGCGTCCAGCTCCTCGCGCTGGGCGCGGCGAGCGGCGAAGCGCTCCTGCTCGCGCACTGCGGCGCGCACGGCACGGACCGGTAGCGCGCGGTAGATCGCCCGCTCGGCGGCGGGCAGCTTGGCCACGAGCGCGGCCTTCTCGCGCTCCTCGGCGGGCGTCTCGTCGGGCTCGCTCGGCTTCGGCGCGGGCGCGGTCCCGCCCTTCGAGAGCTTCTCGAGGCGAGCGATCTTCTCCTCGAGCCGCGACACCCACGACAGCCGATCGCGCTTCTCGGCGCGCAGCTCGCTCTCGAGGGTGTCGACGCGCTTCTTGAGCTGGTCTCGCTCAGCCTCGAGCGCGTCGAGCCGGGCCTCGGGTGACTTGCTGCGCTCGGGCGAGGCCGCGCCGCGCGGGCGTGCGCTCGCGTAGGGCGGCGCGCTCGCGCGGAGCGCCGTTCCGGGCGTCAGTGGGGTGGTCGTGCTGTAGGGCATGCCCAGAGCGAACCACGTTGAGGGCTGCGGGCTGTCGCACCGATGCGACAAAGCGACGCCAGCTCGAGCGGCCGGGCCTCGCGCGCACTTCCGCTTTTGCCACCTCGAATGAGGTCGCGAAAAGCGACGCGGCGGCCGGGCTGCGCGCGCGGAGCCGAGCACGTGACGGTCACGCCGCGTCGGAGTCGTCGCCCTCGAGCACGTCGTCGTCGAGCGGCGGCGCGGAGCCGGGCCCGTCCCAGGCGTCTACGGCGATCCCGAGCGCGTCTCGGAACGCCACGCGCGTCTTCCACGACGGCGCCGAGTGCCCGTTGACGATGCGGCTGAGCTGCTGGCGCGAGATCCCCACGAGGCCCGAGAGAACCTCTTGGCTGCGTCGATCGCGACGCACGAGCACGGCTCCGAGCGTCAACACGGGCGGCGCCTCCCCCCCGGCATCCCTTCGACAGCTCGCCGCACCGCGCGCACGGCGCGCGCTATGTCGCCAGCGAGGGGCGCTTGTGGCGCTTGTGGCGCTTGTGGCGCTTCGACTCGTGGCTTGCTCGCCGCTATGTCGCGCGGCGCGACGTGTCGCGAGAGGATGCGTCGCAGCTCGGCGAGGCTGGCCCTCGCGCCGGGCCGAGCTTCTGCCGTTCGCGTCGATGGGGTTGCTG
>CALKVW010000056.1 GCA_938004785.1 uncultured Polyangiaceae bacterium | reverse complement strand
GAAGGCCTCCGCGCCGAGGAGGACCGGCTCGCCACCGGACGACTCGACCTCGCGAGACGGTACCTGGAGACGGAGCATGTGAAGGTCCCGCGCGAGGAGTTCGATGCGTGGTTCGGCGAGGTGCGTGATGCGCCCTGAGCACCACCGGGCGTGGGTGCAGCAGGCGCAGCTCGACGCCGAGCGCGGCGTCATCGCTTGCCGCATGTGCCAGCGCCACGCGGGGCTCGACGAAACCACCACGCTCTGGCGCAACGGCCACTTGGTCTTCGCGCTCTGCGATCGCTGCGCGGCGTCGCACGACGTCGTGTTCTCACCCACGGAGGCGGGCGTCGAGGTGCGCGCCAGGCGGCGAGCCCCGCTCTCCATTGGGGGCGGGCCGTGAAGCTGGTCCCCTCGGCCAAGCGGCCGTGCCGCCTCGAACGCGGCGAGATCCGTCGCGTCCCGCAGGACCGCACGAACCTCCTCGTCGGCTATCACGTCTGCTGCCTGCGCTGCGGGTTCAACACGCCCGCGCTCGCCGGCAACGATGGGCTCGACATCGACGAAGGCGACGCGCCCGACGACCTGACGTTCTCGAAGGCGCTCCGCTGCACGTTCTGCCGCGTGCTGATGCACGTGGCCCATGGCGAGCTGCGGCTCGAGGAGGACGCCGATGTGCGGCACATCTGCTTCCGCTGATCGGCTCCTCGTCGTCCACGAGGCCCGCGTCGCCGCCGACGAGCTCGTCGAGCGCTTCCTACGGCTCCCTGTGGCCAAGGCCATGAACCTAGGCACCCGCGCCGGGTTTGATCGCGCCGTGGCGCTCCTGGCCGCCCAGCTCCGGCGCGCCACCGGGCGTGCCGATGTCGACGCCGTGCGCGAGGCGATCGCCGTCCTGGACGTCGATTGGGCGCGCACGACCGCCGCCGAGAGACGGCGCCTGGTCGCCGAGGCGATAGCCGCAGCGGGCCGCGCCACGGCGATCGTGCCTGCGCGCATCGAGGCGCCATTCAATGACGCCGCGCAGGAGGTGGTCGCCGCCACGCGCACCGAGGCCCGTCGCGGCCAGCGGCTGGCGATCGGCGCCGAGTTCAACGCCGTCGACCGCCGCGTCATCACCCACGTGACCAGCTCCCAGGGCAACTTCGTCCGCGACGAGTACGGCCGCCGCATCGAGGGCTTCGGCGAGGAGGCCCGGCGCATCGTCGCCGCCGGGCTCGAGGAAGGCCTCGGGCGTGACGACATCGCCGAGGCGCTCGAACAGGCCTCCCGCGCCGCGCTCGTCGACCGCGCCCCTTTCTACTGGGAGACGGTCGCCGCGTCGTTCATCTCCCAGGGGCGCTCCTTCGCGCAGATGAGCAGCTACGCCGAAGCGGGCATCCGGCAATACCGCATCGAGGCGGTGCTCGACGAGCAGACCACGAACATCTGCCGCTACCTGCACGGCAAGACCTTCTCCGTGGCCGACGCCCTCCGGCGCTTCGACCGCATCGAGGCGCTCGACGACCCCGAGGCCATCAAGCAGGCGATGCCGTGGGTTCGCGAGTCCACCGACCCCGAGACGGGGCGCACCCGGCTCTACGTGAACGGCGGCGGCGGCCGGACCGATCTCGCCGAGGTCACGCGCTCCGCGACGGGCACCCGCGACGAGCGCGGCGACTTCCGCGCGCTCGCCAGCGACAGCGCGTTGAACGAGGTGGGGATCGGCTTCCCGCCGTACCACGGGCTCTGCCGGTCCACGACGCTCGCGGTCGTGTAGCCGCCAGCGTTCGTTCGCCAAGATGTCGGGGCACCCGGCTCCGCGCGGTTATGGTGAACCTGCGCTCCGGCCGCGAAGCCGCAAGGCGTTGGCCACGACGGACGCTGAGCTCAGGCTCATTGCCAGCGCGGCGAACATCGGAGAGAGCAGCCAGCCCGTGAAGGGGTAGAGCAAGCCGGCCGCGAGGGGGACGCCGAGCGCGTTGTAGACGAAGGCGAACCCGAGGTTCTGCTTCATGTTCGCCACAGTCGCCTGGGAGATCGCGCGAGCATGAGAGATGCCTCTCAGGTCGCCCTTCACCAGCGTGACCTGGGCGCTGCTCATGGCCACGTCGGTGCCTGTGCCCATGGCGATGCCCACGTCGGCCTTCGCGAGCGCAGGGGCATCGTTGATGCCGTCGCCCGCCATCGCGACGACGCGGCCCTCCTTCTGCAAACGTTCCACGAGCAGCAGCTTGTCTGCGGGCTTGACCTCGCCGTGCACCTCCTCGATCCCCAGCCGAGCTGCTACCGCCCGCGCCGTCGTGAACCCGTCGCCGGTGGCCATCACGATTCGAACGCCCGCGCGCTTCAGCACAGCCAAAGCCTCCGGCGTGCTGGCCTTGATCGGGTCCGAGACCGCCAGCAGGCCCCGCAGGCTGCCGTCGACCGCGAGGTACATCACGCTGGCTCCTTCGGAGCGCAGCGTCTCGGCTTGTGCCGTCAGCGGGGCAACGTCGACGCCGTGCTGGGTCATGAGGGCGGTGTTGCCGAGCGCGAGCTCGCGGCCCTCCACCTTGCCCCGGACGCCGATGCCCGTGCCCGAGTCGAAGTCCTCGGGCTTGTCGAGAGCGAGGCCCTTGTCGCGAGCCGCGCGCACGATCGCGTCGGCGAGCGGATGCTCGCTGCCCTGGTCCAGGCTCGCGGCCAGCCGCAGCACCTCGTCGGCCTGCTCGCCCTGAACCGGGACCGCGCGATCGAAGGCTGGCTTGCCCTCGGTGAGCGTACCGGTCTTGTCGACGATCAAGGTGTCGACGGTGCGCAGGCGCTCGATCGCGGCGGCGTCGCGGAAGAGGACGCCCTGCGTCGCTGCCTTGCCCGTCGCCACCATGATCGACATCGGCGTGGCGAGGCCGAGCGCGCAGGGACACGCGATGATGAGCACGGCCACGGCGTTCACCAGGCCGTAGACCCAGCCCTGCTCGGCCCCCAGCAGGCCCCAGCCGAAGAACGTCGCGATGGCGACCGCGAACACCACGAGCACGAACTTGCCGGCGACGGCGTCCGCCATGCTCTGCATGGGCGCACGCGAGCGCTGGGCTTGCGCGACGAGCTGAACGATCTGAGAGAGCATCGTCTGTGCGCCGACCCGCTCCGAGCGCATGACCAGCGCGCCGCTCGTGTTGAGCGTGGCGCCGATGAGCTTGTCGCCGGGGCCCTTGCTCACGGGGATGGGCTCTCCGGTCAGCATCGACTCGTCCACCGAGCTCCTGCCTTCGAGCACCACGCCGTCTACCGGCACTTTCTCGCCTGGCCTGACCCGCAGCGAGTCGCCGACGTGAACGTGCGAGAGCGGCACGTCCTCTTCGGTGCCGTCGGGCTTGATGCGCCGCGCCGTCTTGGGCGCGAGGCCGAGCAGCGCCTTGAGGGCCGCCGAGGTCTGCGAGCGCGCCTTGAGCTCGAGGAGCTGCCCGAGCAGCGTGAGCGAGATGATCACGACGGCGGCCTCGAAGTAGACCGACACGCGGCCCATCGAGACGAACGAGCTCGGGAAGATGCCGGGCGCGACCGTAGCGACGACGCTGTAGAGGTATGCGGCGCCGGTCCCGGTGCCGATGAGCGTCCACATGTTCGGGCTCTTGTTGGCGATCGACTGCGCCCAGCGCTGGAAGAACGGCAGGCCAGCCCACAGCACGACCGGTGTCGACAGCACGAGCTCAACCCAGGTCTGGGTGGCCATGTCGAAAAAGCCGAGCCGATGGCCGAACATCGCCAGCACCGTGACGACGACCGTGAGAGGCAGCGTCCACCAAAACCGCCGCCGAAAGTCGACGAGCTCGGGGTTCTCCTCGTCGTCGAGGCTCGGTAGCTCGGGCTCGAGGGCCATCCCGCACTTTGGACAGTTCCCCGGCTCGTCCCGACGGATCTCCGGGTGCATTGGGCAGACGTAGACGGCGCCAAGCTCCTTCGCGGCGACGCTTGGCCCTGGCGTGAGGTACTTCGTCGGATCCGCAGCGAACTTCGCGCGGCACTTCTCACTGCAGAAGTAGTACGCGCGGCCTTCGTGCTCGTGGCGGTTCGGCGACGCTGAAGTCACCGCCATCCCACAGACGGGGTCCTTCAGCGCGCCGTTCGCGTCGTGCAGCTCGGTCGCCGGGTGTCCATGGTGCTTCGTGTGCTCGTGCATGATCGACCAACTCCGTGGGGTCGTCATAGCGACCTCGGAGTGAGGGACGCTACCACCTAAAGCCGTCCCAGCCTGCACGCTGGATGATCTGCCGCCGACCACCGGTCAGGGCCGCAACACGTCGATGGCTCGATACTTCCTTGCGGTCGTGTGATTCGCGATGTCGTGTCCCCTCCGCGCGAAGTCGGCGGCTTTGCCTCTGCGGAGGACGACGCATGCCCGAGCCGAAGCCGCGCGAGCCCGAGACGACCGCCCCGACCACCGGGGACGGGACGCCTGCGTCCGCGCCTGGGCGGACTGGGAATAAGACGGCGAAGCAGGACGCGCCGTTCGTGTGGCCGCGCGACCTGAACGCGCCCTCCAGCGACAGGCCCGAGTGGGGCACCGACCCGGAGGCGCTGCGCGATGTCTGACCGCCGCGAAGCTGCCATCGCCCACGCGCGCCGCATCCTCGCGGTCAACCACGGGGTGCGCCCGGACGGCGCCGAGGTCGAGAAGACCATCTGGGGCTCGCCCGCGGGCAAGAAGCGCCTGGCCGACCGACTCGTGGCGATGCTCCCGGCGCACAAGACCTACGTCGAGCCGTTCGCGGGCAGCGCGGCGGTGCTCTTCGCCAAGGAGCCCGCCGAGGTCGAGGTCATCAACGACGCCGACCTCGAGATCGCCGACGCGTACCGGCTGATCAAGAAGCTCACGCCGGAGGGGCTCGCTCGGCTGAAGAAGCTGCCCTGGGTCGGCGACGAGAAGACGTTCAAGCGGCTCCTCGACGTCGAGCCCGAGGACGACGTCGAGCGGCTGCACCGCT
>CALKVW010000055.1 GCA_938004785.1 uncultured Polyangiaceae bacterium | reverse complement strand
AGCCCGCTCCGAACGACGGCTGCGAGCCCGCGCCGAACGACGGCTGCGAGCCCGCGCCGAAGCCCGGCACGGCCAAGGTACCCCCGGCCGCGACGACCCCCGACGAGAAGCCTGGGCCGAGCCCGGCGGCCGACAGGGCCACCGTCGACTGTCCGCTCGTCTCGTCGACGAAGCGCCCCGTGCCCGCCTCGGCGAGCTGCTGCTCGAGCTCGCGCCCGAGGCCGAGCAGCGCCGCGCGGAACTCCGCGGCCGACTGGAAGCGCTGCGAGCGCTCGGCCGCGGAGGCCTTGTGGATGATCTGAGCGAGCATCGCAGGCACCTCCGGCGCGAGCGTGCGCACGTCGGGGACCGGCTCGTAGACGACCTTGAAGAGGAGCTCGGCGAAGGTCGCGCCCTTGCGCGGCACCTGCCCCGAGGCCGCCTCGAAGAGCATGATGCCCACGCTGTAGAGGTCGCTGCGCGCATCGACCTCGCTCGAGGTCTTCACGTGCTCGGGGCTCATGTAGTTCGGTGAGCCCATGACCACGCCGGTGCGGGTCATCGCGCCGTCTTCCATGTGCGTGAACTTCGAGATCCCGAAATCCAGGATCTTCACGAAGTCGCGTCGGCCGGCCTTCTCCTTCACGAGGAAGACGTTGTCGGGCTTCAGATCGCGGTGGATGATGCCCGCGGCGTGCGCGCCGGCGAGCCCCTCGAGCAGCTCGCCGAAGAAGCCGACGATCTCTCCCGGAGACAAGCGCCCCTGCCGCTTGATGCGCGAGCGCAGGGGCTCGCCCTCCAGGTACTCCATGACCATGAAGCGCTCGCCCGCGGCCGTCATGCCGAGGTCGTAGACCTCGACGATGTGCTCGGAGCCGATCTTGCCTGCGGCCTGAGCCTCACGCTCGAAGCGCTCGGCCATCTCGTCGACGCCGTTGGCGCCGGCGTGCAGGATCTTGATCGCGACCGTGCGTTTGACGCGGATGTGCTCGCCCGCGTAGACGGCGCCCATGCCGCCCTGGCCGATGATGCGCGTGATCCGGTACTTGCCGTCGAGCACCTCGCCGATGCGATCGGGCTGGCCGGCCGGCTGCGTCATCGCCGGAGAGCGTAGCACGGCTCCGGGGCAACTCGAATCGGCTGGGGTCGCTCTGCCGCGCCCACGCGAGAGGCCTCGAGCCGCGACGCGCTCGCGGCCGAGCCCGAGCGGCGTCGCGGCAAACGAGCGCCGTGGGCTGAGCTTGGAGTATAAGCTCGTACCGATGCGCTTCGACCCGGTGCCGCGTCTCGCCGCGCTCTACGCCCTCGCTGCGGGCTGCCTGCTCGGACCCGCGCTCGCGACCCTCTCCACGGGCGAGGCCTACGCCCAGTCGAAGGGCGCGAAGCCTGCCGCGAAGCCCGGCGCCGCCGAGCCCGCGCAGGCGCCCGCCGACGACGACAAAGCCGCCAAGGACCGCGCACGCGATCTCGCGAAGCGCGGCATCCAGGCCTCGCAGCAGGCCCGCCACGAGGAAGCGGTGGAGCTGTTGACCGAGGCGGAGGGGCTCTTCCACGCACCGACGCACCTGCTGTACCTCGCGCGCAGCCAGGCGGCGCTCGGCAAGCTGCTCGAGGCGAAGGCCACCTACGAGAAGCTCGCGGGCGAGCAGATCGCCGAGGGCGCGCCGGCGGCGTTCCGCGACGCACGAGAGCGGGGCGCGGCCGAGCTGACGGAGCTCGACGGACGCATCCCGAGGCTGGTCATCCGCGTCGAGCCCGCGGACGCGGCTGGGCTCGTGATCACCCTGAGCGGCAAGCCCATCGACGCGGCCCAGGTCGGCCAGCCGATCGCCATCGATCCAGGGAGCTACG
Organism: uncultured Polyangiaceae bacterium; assembly: GCA_938004785.1. Lineage (GTDB taxonomy): Bacteria > Myxococcota_A > Polyangia > Polyangiales > Polyangiaceae > CALKVW01. The sequence continues at coordinate 29,537 of CALKVW010000055.1, read as the reverse complement.
TCGTCGAGGCGCAGGCGTCCGGCCTCAAGGGCGCGAAGCGCGAGCTCGTCGCCGAGCCGAGCAAGACGCTCGACGTGACGCTCGCCCTCGCGACGGGTGGATCCTCCGTCGGTGCGAGCGAGGGGTCGGGCGCGAGCGGCGGCTCCACCCGGACGATCCTCTCGATCGGCGCGATCGGGCTCGGCGTCGCCAGCCTCGGCGTGGGCACTGCGCTCGGTGTGGTGTCGCTCGGCAAGCGCAGCGACGCCGACGCGGCGGAGATCGCCGCGCGCGATCCGGGCTGCGACAGCGCGTGCCGCTCGCAGCTCGCGCAACAGACCGAGGCCCTCGACGGCGACGCGAACCTCTTCGGGAACCTGGGCATCGTCGGCCTGGGGCTCGGCGGCGCGCTCGTCGCCACGGGCGTCGTGCTGCTCTTGACGGATGGTGAGCCCGAGCCGCCGCCCTCGAGCGCTTGGGTGCGTCCCATGCTCGGCCCCGGCTTCGTCGGCCTGGAGGGTGGGTTCTGAGCCTCTCGAGCCTCAGCGAGCGGGCAGCCCGCTCCAGCCGCACGCTTGCTCGCCACGCTCCCCGAAAGCTTGGACAGGCTCGCTCCGCTCTCGTACTCCTTCGGTCGAGGGCCGGCCTGTGAACGACTACACGCGTCGCGGTGAGACGAGCTGGATCCTCGTGTCGGCGATCGTGCTCGTGGCGAGCGTGGGAGGCTCGCTCGGCCTCTTGCTCACCGCGCGCGGGCCGCTCGTGCCGGATCAGGCCGCGCTCGATCGGGCCGCTCGCGCAGCCGAGCTCTCGAAGACCGTGGCCGCCTGCGAGAGCCCGGCCAAGCGCTTCGACGAGGAGCTCGGTGTGCTCAAGGGCATCGCCGACGCAGCCGCGCTCGAGGAGCAGCCCGCCCCTGCCCCCGAGCCCACGGCGCCCAAGCGCTGGCAGCGCACCCCTGCGCCGAAACCCAAGCCCAAGCCCGCCCTCGAGCTCGCCTGGCCGGGCGTGAAGCCCACGCACGAGCTCGCGCGCAGCTTGGTCGGATGCCGCGAGGCGGTCACGGGCCTGGTGGAGCCGACCGCAGACGCGAAGCGCGCCTGGGAGGCCATCACGGCGGCGGCCGCGATCGAGGCGCCCAGCGAGGCCGGGCGACAGGTCGACGTCGCGAAGCAGGTCGTGGCGGCGACCCGAGGCGTGCAGGCGAGCGCGCTCGTCGAGCAGATCGCGCAAGCTGCCAAGCTCTCGAGCGCGCGCGCGCAAGAGCTCGCGGGAGCCGCGGAGTCGGCGCGCGTCCAGAGCCCGCTGCCGAAGGGCCTGCTCGGCCGCGAGGTGGCGATCGCCGCCGGTGTGGTCGTCTCGCTGCTCGCGCTGCTCATCAGCTTCTTCAGCCTGCGCGCGACGAGTCTCCGGCGCATGGGCTCGCTCGTCGGGTTGCGCGCACGCGGCGCCGACGCGCCTCCGGGGCAGCCAGGCAGCGCACCTTCGCGCGCAGGCCTGCAGGCCGCGACGCTGCTGCGCCTGGCCGGAGAACCGAACGGCGGAGAGCCGGGCCTCGTGCTCGGAGCGGCCGTGGGCGGGCTCGTGGCTGCGGCCGCGCTGCGCCTCGACGCCGACTTCTACATCGTGGGTGTGCTCGCCGGCCTGGTGATCGGCCTGCTCATCCAGATCGTCTCGCGTCGGGTGGCGCGCGCCGGCGACTTCCGCGCGCGCGCGCTGGCGCTCGCCGAGATCGAGAAGCCCACCGTGTCGATCGTGCTGGTGCTCGGCACGATCCAGCCGGGCCTGGAAGACGACTTCCTCGACTTCTTCATGGCGCTGCCGCCCGTCGAGGCCGCGCACGCCGTCGAGAAGCTGGCACACCAAGCCGAGGAGCGCATCCTCGCGGCCGCCGACGCGCAAGCCCTGGGCTGAACCCTGGGCGGAGCCCTGGGCTGGCTGAGCCCTGGGCTGGCTGAGCCCTGGGCTGCGCGCGCTTCAGGGCCCGCCCTGCGCCGCCATCACCATCGCGGCCGACTTGGGCTCGCCGCCGAGCTGTCCGACCAGCTCGATCAACATCTGCGCGCGTGGGCGCTGCTCGGCGGGCGCGGCCTTCGCACCGGGCGGCGCCACGCCGGCCTGGATGCGCAGCGCGAGCTGCGCGGCGCTCGGGAAGAGCGTCTTCGGCGCGAGATCGACCGCGCCCTTCGCGGCGCAGCCGTAGGTGTCGAGGCTCGCGCCGGCGAGCTGCGGGCCGAGCGGCAGGTCGACGCGGTCGTCCGCTGCGTACTGTCGGATGTCGAGGCCGAGCAGCGCGACGTCGCCTTCGACCTTCACGACGCGGAAGACGCGGTAGCGTACGACGTCGACGCCGAGCGCCGTGCGGCGGTCGGTGACCATCCAGTAGCCGCCTTCACCGACGGCCTCGCTCGGCGTGGGCACGTAGAGCGAGGTGAGCGTGTCCTCGATCGAGCGAAGCGCGATCTCGAGCGCAGGATCGGCGTCCTTCGCGAGCTTGCGCTCGAAGGCGATGGGGCCGGTCGGCGAGAGCGTGAAGCTGAGCGAGCTGCCCTTCATCTTGGCGAGCGTGTCGGCCATCTGCTTGGGCACGGCCGCGTCGCCGGCGATCTTCAGCTCGCTGAGCTTCGTGACCCAGCGCGCCTCGCCGGCGGGCGCGGGCTCCGCGGCTTTGGCCTCGGCGCCCTTCGCGGCAGCGTCGGGCTTCGGCGCCTCGAGCTTGGTGGTCTCGAGCGTGATCTCGAGGGGAGGAAGCGCCTGCTGGCCGCCGGTCGAGAGCGACACCAAGAGCTGGGTCTTCTCCTTCTCCGGTCGGGCGCTCGCGCCGAGTGCGAGCCTCGGCTCACTGCCGGCGTCGAGCAGCTCGACCTTCGGCGCCGCGTCGCGCCGATGCGCGAGGTCGGCCTCCCCCGGCGCGAAGATGCCCGAGGGTGGGGGCTGCGAGCCCGCGGCGGGCTTCTTCGCCTGCGAGTCTCCTGCCTGCTCGACGGCCTTGAGCGCGCTGTCGAGCTTGGCGTCGACCGGAGGTGCCTCCGCGGCCGAAGCGCTCGCCGCAGGTGCGGACTTGGGCTGCTCGTCGCAGCCCACCGACAGCGCGCCGAGCGCGAGCACCACCGAGGGACCGAGGACCGAGAGACGAGGGCTCTTCACGGGGCAGGTTCTAACCAACCTGGGCGCGTCACGCCAGATCCGCCGCGCCGCGCGCCGAAGAGCCCCGGCGCGCGCGCACGGAGTGGTCGGTGCAGCGCTCCCCACGAGGAGCTCAGCGCGGCTCGATCGGCGTGCGCGGCGTCTCCGGGCGGCCAGCGAGCGCGGCCTCGAGGGCCGCCATGACGGCGAGCGCGCGCTCGTCGTGGAAGGGCGGCGCGACGATCTGGACGCCGATCGGCAGGCCGGCGCTCTCGGCGTCGATGAACGCGGCGCGTTTGTCGAGCCGATCGGTCACGACGCTGCGGGAGGCCTCCGAGTCGCGGACCCGAGCCACCGGCACGACCCCGGCGGGGAACTGGAGCAGGTTGTAGAGCATGCAGTAGCTACCGCCCGCGACGAACTCGGCCGAGGCGCCGTGGGGCACGGCCGGCGTCGAGTGCGCGGGGCAGAGCAGCACGTCGACCTTCGCCTCGCGCATGGCCTCGAGGAAACGCAGCCTGTAGGCCCTCGCCTCACGCACGAGCTTCCAGGTCTCGGTCACGGTCTTCTCGCCGAGCGCCTCGAGCAGCTCGGCGGTGCGCCCCTCCCCTGCGGCGCGCATGCCACGCGCGAGCAGGCGCCGCGCGAGATCGGGCATCGACGCCATGCGCTGGATGGGCCGCAGCGTCGGCTCCGAGGCCGAGCCCTCGAGGTTCGCCCAGGCCGTCTTGCCGCCGTCGGCGCTCATGAGCGCGAAGTAGCTGAGCGCCGCGTCGCGCATGCCTGGCGGCGCGAAGGGGCGCACCTCGAAGCCCGCGTCGGCGAGCGCGACCGCGGCCTCGTGCACGGCCCTGCCGATGGCTCGCGACGGCGCCATCCAGCCATCGTCGACGTACCAGCCGACCCGCAGCTCGCCGCGCGCGATCGCGGCGGGGTCGCCGAAGGGCAAGGGCGGCACGAGCGGGTCTTCGTCGGCCATGAAGCGCACGTCGAGCGCGCGCAGGAGGAGCGTGAGGTCGCCCACGGTGCGCGCCATCGGCCCGCACTGGCTGCGGATCGCCTCCTGGCCCATCATCGCGCCGTTCGAGCCGCGGTTCGACCAGCGATCGAGCGTCGGTTTGAGCCCGACGATGCCCGAGAAGTGCGCCGGCACGCGGATGCTGCCGCCGATGTCGGTGCCGATGCCGAAGGGGCTGAGCCCGGCGGCGATCGCCGCGCCCTCGCCGCCGGAGGAGCCGCCGGGCGCGTGCGCGCCGCTCCACGGGTTGACGGTCGCGCCGTAGAGCGGGTTGCGCGACTCGTGCGAGAGCAAGAGCTGCGGCACGTTCGTCTGCCCGAGCACGATGGCGCCCGCGCGGCGCGCCGCCGCCACCACGGTCGCGTCGCGCGCGGCCTTGCGGCCTTTGCGCGCGACGATGCCGAGCGTGGAGGCGTGCCCCTCGCAGTCGAGGCTCTCCTTGATCGAGAGCGGCAGGCCCGCGATCGGGCTCGCGAGCTCGCCGCGCCTGCGCGCCTCGTCGGCACGCTTCGCGGTCGCCATGGCCTCGCCGCGGTGCACCTCGACGTAGGCGCCGAGCTTGCCGTCGAGCGTGACGGCGCGGTCGAGGTGCGCGCGCACGAGCTCCTCGCTCGAGACCTCGCCCTTCGCGAGCATCGCGGCGAGCTCGGTGGCGGTCGAGTGCGTGAGCGGATCGTCGGCGCGGTAGGTCATGGCGTCGCGAGCATAGTGGAGCCCAGCTGCGTGGATCGAGGTGTATGCTGGCGCGTGTCGAACGAGCCCTTGCCGATCGATCCGCTCCTGCCCGAGGTGCTCGCGCGCCTCGAGGCGAAGGGGGCCGTGGTGCTGACCGCCGAGCCGGGCGCGGGCAAGACCACGCGCCTCCCTCGGGCGATGCTCGAGAGCGGCTCCATCCCGGGCGAGATCCTCGTGCTCGAGCCGAGGCGCATCGCGGCGCGCTGGTCGGCGGAGCGGGTCGCGAGCGAGCTCGGCGAGAAGCCCGGTGAGCGGGTGGGCTACGCCACGCGCTTCGAACGCGCGTCGAGCGAGCGCACCCGGCTGAGCTACCTCACCGAGGGCATCCTCGCCCGGCGCATGATCTCCGATCCCGAGCTGCGAGGGGTCGGCGCGGTGGTGCTCGACGAGCTGCACGAGCGGCACCTCGCCTCCGACGTCGCGCTCGCGATGTTGCGCAGGCTGCGGGCGACGAAGCGCCCCGAGCTCCGCCTCGTCGCGATGAGCGCCACGCTCGACACGGCGCCGCTCGTGCGCTTCCTCGACGCCGCGCTCGTCGAGGCCCCCGGTCGCGCCTACCCCGTGGAGGTCGAGCACCTCGCGCGCAGCGACGATCGCCCGCTCGCTTCGCAGGTCGCCTCCGCGCTGCGCGAGCTCTGCCTGCGTGGCCTCGACGGCGACGTGCTCGTCTTCCTGCCCGGCGCTCGCGAGATCCGCCTGGCCATGCAGGCCGCGCAGAAGCTCGCGGGCGAGCACGATCTCTCCCTCCTGCCGCTCTACGGCTCGCTCTCCGCCGCCGAACAAGACCGCGCCGTCCAGCGGTCCTCACGCCGCAAGGTCGTCTTCGCGACCAACGTCGCCGAGACGAGCGTGACCATCGACGGCGTCGTGGCGGTGATCGACTCGGGCCTCGCACAGGTGGCGCGCGTCGCGAGCTGGTCGGGGCTCACGCAGCTCGGCCTCGCGAAGATCGCGAAGAGCGCCGCAGTCCAGCGCGCAGGGCGCGCAGGGCGCACCCGCCCCGGCCTCGCGATGCGGCTCTACACCGCCGGCGACTTCGAGACCCGCGCGCCCTTCGAGGCGCCGGAGATCCAGCGCCTCGACCTGTCCGAGCCCGTGCTCGAGCTCGTCTCGAGCGGCGTCGGCGATCCGAGGCGCTTCGGCTGGTTCGAGCCGCCGCCCGAGGCCTCGCTCTCGCGCGCGATCGAGCTCTTGAGCGCGCTCGGCGCCGTCGAAGGAGCGGCCGACGCGCTCAGGCTGAGCGAGCTCGGCGGCCGCATGCTGGCCTTCCCCACGCACCCTCGCCTCGCGCGGCTGCTCGCCGAGGCCGAGCGCCGCGGCGTCGCCCGCGAGGCCTGCGCGGTGGCCGCCGTCGCGAGCGAGCGGAGCTTCGTCGATCGCAACGACGCATGGCACGGCCACGCCGAGCCGAGCGACCTCACCGCGCTCGCCGCCGAGCTCGACCGCGCATCGAAGCTCTCGCCCGAGCAGGCGCGCTACCGAGGCTACGACGCACAGCGCGCGAAGAGCGCCGCCCGCGTGCGTGACCAGCTCCGTCGCATCGTGCGCGACCGGGGCGAGGCGCCGCGCACCGACGAGGAGTGCGACACCGCGCTCCGCCTCGCCATCCTCGCCGGCTACCCCGACCGCGTGGGCCGCCTGCGCAGGCCCGAGAGCTCGACTTCACGCGCGGGCATCGAGGTCGTCTTCGCGGGAGGTGGCAGCGCGGTGCTCGCGGACTCGAGCCGGGTACGGTCGGGGGATCTCGTGGTGGCCGTCGACGCCGAGGACCGCGTCGACAAGGGCCGCGCTCGCACGGTCGTGAGGCTCGCGAGCGCCATCGAGGCCGACTGGCTGCTCGAGCTCTTCTTCGACCGCGTCGAGGAGGAGGAGTCGCTCGCCATCGCTCCGGGAGGCAAACGCGTCGAGGCGCGCCGCGTGCTCCGCTACGGCGCGCTCGTGCTCGACGAGTCCCGGACCGCGCCGAGCGATCCCGAGCAGGCCGCCGCCGTGCTCGCGCGCGCGGTGCTCGCGCGAGGCCTCGACGTGGAGACGAGGAGCTCGCTCGAGGCCCTCGCGGTGCGCCTCGAGCTGCTCGCGAAGCACCGCCCCGAGCTCGGCGCGCCCGTGTTCGACGCGAACGATCTCTCCGCCCTCGTGGCGGCCGCTGCGCGAGGCAAGACCTCGCTCGACGAGCTCGAACGCGTGGATTGGTCCGAGCTCGCCACGGCCTCGCTCTCCCCTGCCCTGCGCCGGGCGCTCGACGAGCTCGTCCCCGAGCGCGTGCGCCTCGCCTCCGGGCGCACGCTCGCCGTGCGCTACGAGCGCGCGGCGCCGCCCAGCATCGCCTCGCGCCTGCAGGACTTCTTCGGCGAGCGTCGCGGCCCGACGATCCTCGGCGGCAAGCTCCCGCTCGTCTTGCACCTGCTCGCGCCCAACCAGCGCGCCGTGCAGCTCACGACCGATCTCACCGGCTTCTGGGAGCGCCATTACCCGGCGATCGCCAAGGAGCTCAGGCGCCAATACCCGCGACACGCCTGGCCCGACGATCCGCTGAGCGCGAAGCCCCCGGAGCCCAAGCCTCGGCGCTGAAGCGGCGGCGAGCTCGACCACCGCTGCGGGCTCCCGCACGCGCTCAGGTGCTCGGCTCGCGCGCCGGGGCCGGCTTCGTGGCCTCGCGCCACGCGAGCCACGCGCCACCCAGCGCGGCGAGGGCGGCGGCGGCGCCGAGGAGCAGGTCCGAGCGGCCGAGGGCCTGCTCGAGCTCGAGGATGCGCTGCTCCGAAGGCCGCGAGGCGTCGTCGAGCAGGCGCTTCATCGTATCGAGGATGAGCATGCTCGAGCCCGTGAGCGCGATGCCCGGCAGGCCCCCGAGCAAGAGCCCCGCGAGCCACCAACGCTCGCCGGGCCCCGGCCTGGCGAAGGCGCGCGACATCGGCAGCGCGAGCACCACGAGCACGACGCCCGCGAGCGCGCGGCGCAGCACGGCGCCCATCCAGACGAAGATCGTGCCGTCCACGACCGCGTCGGGCCCGGCGTGGGACTCGCCGTCGAAGACCGAGACGCCGAGCGCGAGCGCCACGACCGCGAGGCCGAGCAAGCTCGCCCAGGCTCGGTAGCGCGTGCGCAACCCGAAGAGCGTGAGCGCCGCGCCGAGCACGAGCGTGAGCGAAGCGCCGTCGACGCTCAACGCGACCTCAGGTGCTCGAGGTAGGCCTGATCACCGAGCACCACGGACACGAGGCCGCTCACGACGAGGAGCGTCGCGACCAGGAGCACGAGCGCGCGCCGGAGCGACGGCGAGCTCATCCGCGCCGCAGGTAGCGCGCCACGATCGAGATCGCCATCTTGGCGAACTGGGTGTCGACCGGCTGCACGACGCCGACGTCCTTGCCGTTCGGAGCGAGCTGCGCGGGCGGCAGGCTCGCGCCCACGCCGAAGGCCGCCAGCAGGTTGATCCACTGCGTGAGCTGCGAGAGGTTCTTGAGGTGCCCGCTGCCTGCGAGCGCCGCCTCCTCGCTCTCGTAGGTGAGCGCTCCTGCGAAGTTGAGGCCAGGCGGGTTGAAGTTGCCCAGCACACGCACGGCGCGAACGCCCGCCAGGAAGGGGTAGGTCTTCGAGACGGCCTCGAGCACCGGCTGCACCGGCGTGCGCGCCGAGGCGCGAGGCGTGCGGCGTGGCAGCCCGAAGGCGTCGACCTCGACGGCGGACTCGGCGCCGAAATCACCGGCGATGGCGAAGCTCGCGCCGGGCGTGTCGAAGAGCTCGATCATCCAGGGCGCGACCTCGCGGCTGGGCTTCTTCGTGCGCAGCCTGTCGAGCGCCCTGCGCATGCCGACCTCGTTGCCCGAGAGCATGGTACTCGGCGTGAGCAGCACGAAGCCCAGGTTGCCGACGGTGTAGAGATCGACGTCGGCGTAGCGGGTCTTCACGAGCGGTGCACCCGACGGCGCCTGGGCGCGTGCGTCGGCCGCGCGCTGGATCGCTTGCACGTCGAAGCTGCCTTGCGTCACCGCGCAGAGGTCGACGCCCTTCATGGCCCACACGCCGCCGACGAGCTTGCGTGTGTCGCGCGAGGGCACGAAGTTCGACTCGCGGCCGAGCGGCACGAGCGACTCCACGATGGCGTTCACGTCGCCGCCGATGGGCGTCTTGTAGAGCGCCTCGAGATCGAGGCTGCCGAGCATGATCGCGCCGGGCGGCAAGAGCGCGATCGGGTCGCGGTCGATCGTCTCGGCGTCGAGCCGCTCGCCCGCGCCGAGCACGAAGGCAGGCTTCGGCCCACAGCCGAAGGCCGCAGCCACGACCCCGAGACCGGCGAGCTCGAGCACCGAGCGCCTCGAGCTGAGCGGAGCGGGTGCGCCCCGCGACGGACGAAGCTCGCTCATGTCAGCGTGCGTCGCCGCTCTGCGGCGGCTCTGCTTCGATGAGCGGGAAGGAACCGACGATCTTGAGCATGCGGGTCTTCTTCTTCACGCCCTCGAGCGCGGAGACGAGCGGGCGATCGGTCACGTGGCCGCCGACCTCGACGTAGAACACGTACTCCCAACCCTCGCCTGGCACGGCGCGCGACTGGATGCGGCGCAGGTTGCAGCTGCGGGTCTTGAACTCCTCGAGCACGTCGTGCAGCGCGCCCGGGTGATCGGGCACGCTGAAGAGCAGCGCGGTCGCGTCGCTGCCGGTGCGCGACATGGGCGTGCGTGAGACCACGCCGTAGCGCACCCGGATCTCGCCCTCGTCGGCGATGCTCTCGGCGACGACCGAGAGCTGCTCGTGACCGCTGAGCCCCCTCGGCACCACCGCGGCCGCGCCATGGTTCTCGGCGGCGAGATCCCACGCGACGGCCGCGGAGCGCACGTCGATGACGCTCGCCTTCGGGAAGCGCGTCTCGAGGAACTGCTCGACGAGCACGTGGTGCGAGGGCGCGACGTAGATGCGCTCGACCTCGCTCGCCTGCCCCGACTTGCTCAGCAGCGAGAGCACGTGCACGACCTCGCGCTCACCGACGAGCCGCAGATCGTGGCTCGCGATGGCGCTGATCGTGGAGAACGCGAGGCCCTCGCGCAGCGTCTCGTAGACGACGAGCGCGAACTCCGCGTGGCCTCGCGACACCTCCTCGAGCGCCTTGTCGGGCGTCTCGCAGCGCAGCGGCTCGGCGCGCGGGCCGAAGTGCGTCGCGGCGGCGAGCCAGGAGAAGCCGCCCTCGGCGCCGACGACGGCGATGCGAGGGCTCAGCTCCTGCACCCGGCAGGCCGCGTCGATCGCGGCGAAGATGGGCCGGATCGAGCGTGGATCGACCGGCGCCGCGACCGCCTTCTCGAGCGCGGCGACGCGCCCGCCGTCGACGATGGGCGCGAACTTCGCCGACTCGGCCCGGAGCGCCACGAGGTCCTGGACGACGCGAGCGCGACGCTCGACCTGCCTCAGGATCTCGCGGTCGATCTCGTCGAGCCGGGCCTGCACCTCGTCGAGCTTGCTGCGCTGGGTCATCTCGGGAAACGTAGCAGCCCACCGGCCCGAGGCCCAAGCGGCGGGCCCGACCTGGGGAGGTTCAGCTGGCGGCGGGCGTCCACGAAGGCGTGCTCGAAGAGCCCCCGCCGCCGGACGAGCCCCCGCCGCCGGAGGAGCTCGAGTCGCTCGAGGCGCTCGAGCCGCCGGTCGACGCAGAGCTGTCTCCGCTCGACGTGGCGCCTCCCGACGCCGTCGAGGCGCCGCCCGACGGTTTGCTGGAGGCGTAGAGGTCGGAGTACCAGCCCCCGCCCTTCAGGATGAAGCCCGTGCCGCGGGAGATCTGGCGCTTGGCGCTCGCGTTCTTGCAGCTTGGGCAGTCGGTGAGCGGAGCGGCCTTGATGGACTGCTCGGCTTCCCACTCGAAACCGCAGCTCGTGCAGGCGTACTCGTAGGTCGGCATGGATGATGCCCATCCGATAACGCTCGGTGCACGGGCGTCAAGCTCTGGAGTCCCGAGCGTTCGCGCTCGGCGCTCGAGGCCTCGCGTTTTCCCGCCTGGATCAAGCTTTGACCGATCACCGCGCGCTCCGGGACTGCGCGCACGTCAAGTCTTGAAGACCCAGAGGTGACCGGCTACTCCGGTACAACGCGTGACCTTACGTGTCGTGTCATGACATGACCCCGAAGGCCACGTAGCGCTCCCTCACGAGGCCGCGCGCCCGACCGAGACAGCCATGCACATCAAGAAGCTCGAGATCAGCGGGTTCAAGTCCTTCGTCGATCGCACCGTGATCCACTTCGATCACGACGTCATCGGCATCGTCGGCCCGAACGGCTGCGGCAAGTCGAACATCGTCGACGCCATCCGCTGGTGCATGGGTGAGCAGAGCGCGAAGCACCTGCGTGGCCGCGCGATGAGCGACGTCATCTTCGCCGGCTCGCAGTCGCGCGGGCCCCACGGCATGGCCGAGGTGACCATCACCTTCGACAACTCCGATCGCGAAGCGGCGCAGACCCTCCCGCTCGAGTACCGCGACTGGAGCGACATCGCCGTCACGCGTCGCCTCTACCGCGACGGCACGAGCGAGTACCTCGTCAACAAGACGCAGGTCCGCCTGAAGGACATCACCGATCTCTTCCTCGGGACCGGCGTCGGCACCAAGGCCTACTCGATCATCGAGCAGGGCAAGATCGGCATGATCGTGTCGGCCCGCGCCGAGGATCGCCGGCTGCTCATCGAGGAGGCCGCCGGCATCACGAAGTACAAGGCGCGCCGCAAGCAGGCCGAACAGAAGATGGATCAGACGCGACAGAACCTGCTGCGCGTCGGCGACATCGTGAGCGAGATCGAGCGCAGCCTCGCTTCGCTCAAGCGCCAGGCCGCCAAGGCCGAGCGCTACGTGAGCTACCGCAAGGAGCTCGACGAGCTCGTGCTGCACGAGGCCTCGCACAAGCTGCTCGAGCTCACCGTGCGGGCGCAGGTCGATCTCAACGCGCTCGAGAGCGCGACCGAGCAGGAGCAGCAGAGCCGCGCCGCGCTCGACGCGCGCGAGGCAGGCCTCGAGGCGCAGCGCCAGGCCGCGCACTCGGCCGAGGAGCGCGCCGAGGCGGCGCACACGGCTTCCTTCCGCGCCGACAACGACGTGCGCATGCACGAGGCCGAGCTCGAGCGGGCCCGCGAGAAGATGCTCGAGCTCGACGAACGGCGCCGCGCGGCGCTCGCGGAGGAGCAGGAGCTGCGCGCCAAGCTCGAGGAGCTGGCCGCGGAGCGCGAGTCGCTCGTCGAGGTCCTCGAGGCCGCCGAAGACGAGGAGTCGCGCGGCGAAGAGGCCACGCGCGTCGAGCTCGAGCAGCTCGACGAGCTGCGCGTCGCGCAGCAAGAGGCGGAGCGCTCGGCCTCGGAGCTGAAGCGCCAGGCCGCCGAGGCCCAGGCCGCCGTCGCCGGCGCCGAGGCCACGCTCGCCGGGCACGCGAGGCGCGTCGGCGAGATGGCGCAGCGCGAGGGCCGCCTGCGCGAGGAAGACGATCGTCTCGGGCTCGAGGTCGAGGACATCGAGACGCGGCGCGCGGCGCTCGCCGAGCAGATCGACGAGCTCAGGAGCGGCAAGCTCACCTCGGCGGAGCGACGCGACGAGCTCGACGTCTCGCTGAAGGAGCTGCGTGAGAAGGCCGTGGGCCTCGATCGCTCGGTCGACACCGCGAAGAACGAGCTGTCGCAGAAGCGCAACCGCCTGCGCGCGCTCGAGGAGCTCGCCGCGCGCCACGAGGGCGTCGGCCAGGGACCGAAGGCCCTCATGGCGACGAACGATCCATGCATCGTCGGGCTCGTCGCCGATCGCTTCGAGGCGCCCAAGGAGCTGACCGCCGCCTTCGCGGGGGTGCTCGGGGAGAAGCTCGAGTGGGTCGTCGTCGACGACATGGAGCGCGGGCGCGCGCTGCTCGCGGATCTCGCGGCGAAGAACAAGGGGCGCGCCACGCTCGTGCCGAGCAGCCCGCGCTACGTCGCCGGGCGAGCGGCCTCGGTGCCGAGCTTCGAGCCCGAGCTCGCCGCGCGCGTCGGTGGGCGCCTGGTCGATCGCATCGACTACCTGCCGAGCGACGCCGCGCTCGCCGAGTCGCTCTTCGGCGACGTGCTCGTCGGCGACGACGACGAGACCGCGAGCGCGGTGCTGGCTGCGGGCTGGTACGGGCGCGTCGTGACGCTCTCGGGTACGGTGCACGGCGCCGACGGCTCGCTCACCGGTGGCGCCGGTGACAAGGTCGCCGCCGGCATGCTCGAGCAGAAGCGCGAGATGCGCGAGCTGCACGAGGCGGTCGCGGAGCGCGACGCCGTCGTGAGCGCGCTGCTCGCCGAGCAGCAGGAGACGCGCCTGCGTCTCACCGAGACGAGCGTGGCGCTCGACCGGGCCCGCAACGAGGCCCACCAGGGCGAGCTCGCGCTCGTCACGGTGGAGAAGGATCTGCGTCGCGCGGAGGAACAGCTCGCGAGCGTGCAGCGTCGCCTCGTGACCGTGCGCACCGAGATCGCCGAGCTCAGCGACAAGCTGGCCGCCGCCGCGAAGGAGCAGACCGACGCGGAGACGGTGCTCGAGGAGGGCCGCGCCAAGAAGGAGGCCTGCGCCGAGCGCGCGGTCGAGGCCGACGAGGTCGCCTCCACCTGGCGCGATCAGGTGACGCGCCAGCAGTCCGTCGTCACGGAGCGCAAGATCTCGCTCGCGCAGCTCAAAGAGCGCGCGACCAGCGTGCGCCAGACCGTCGAGCGCCTCGGCAAGAGCGTCGACGAGATGCGCGCGCGCAGCGAGCGCCTCGAGGGAGAGCAGATCGAGTGCGCGCTCCTGGCGGGCCAGGCCGCCGCGCGCATGCTGCACCACCGCACCGAGCTCGTCGTGTCGATCGCCATCGCGCGCGACGCGGCGATGGAGCTCGCCGAGGCGCGCGACGCGCTCGAGGGCCTCCGCGCCGAGCTGTCGAGCGTCGAGCTCGACCTGCGCGAGCTGCGCCGCGCCGTCGAGGCCGCCACCGAGCGGCTGCGCACCCACCAGACGAACCTCGCGACGCTCGAGATCCAGCGGCAGCACCTGCTCGACGGCGTGCGCGAGCGCTTCCGAGGGCTCGAGCTGCCCACGGTGGTCGGCGACTACCACAAGCGCCCGCCGGTCGACGAAGCGCACCGCGCGCGCATCACGGAGCTCGGCGAGCTGCTCGAGCGCATGGGGCCGGTGAACCTCGAGGCCGTGCGTGAGCACGCCGAGGCCGAGGAGCGCTTCGGCTACTACTCGACGCAGAAGGCCGATCTGGAGCAGGCGCTGTCGGATCTGGAGCAGGCGATCCTGCAGATGAACCGCGAGACGAAGCGCCTCTTCCGCGAGGCCTACGACGCCATCAACGCGCGCTTCAAGGTGCTCTTCCCGAAGATGTTCCGCGGCGGTCAGGCCGAGCTCCGGCTCACCAACCCCGACGACCTGCTCGAGACGGGCATCGAGATCCTGGCGCAGCCCCCTGGCAAGAAGCTCTCGAGCATCGAGCTCATGAGCGGCGGAGAGAAGGCCCTCACCGCGGTGAGCCTCATCTTCGCGATCTTCCAGTTCAAGCCGAGCCCCTTCTGCATCCTCGACGAGGTCGACGCCCCGCTCGACGAGGCGAACGTCACCCGTTACAACGAGGCCATCCGCTCGATGACCGCCTCGTCGCAGTTCATCCTCATCACGCACATCAAGCGCACGATGCAGTCCGTGGACGTGCTCTACGGCGTGACGATGCAGGAGCCGGGCGTCTCGAAGCTCGTGAGCGTGAAGATCAACGAGACCGCCGAGGCGCGCAGCCGCACGAAGGCCGCGAGCGCCGAAGAAGCGACGCAGAGCACCGAGGCGGCCGCGGTCGCCTGAGACGCGGAGCCCCGTGCCTCGCTCGGGGTCGACCTCGCACGAAGGAGACCGACATGGCCGAGACCATCTTCAGCAAGATCCTGCGCGGCGAGATCCCCTGCCACAAGGTCTACGAGGACGACGAGGTGCTCGCCTTCCTCGACGTGGGGCCGCTCTCGGAGGGGCACACGCTCGTCATCCCGAAGGAGCCCGCGGCGACGCTCGACATGCTGAGCGACGCCTCGGCGGCGGCGATCGGTCGCGTGCTCCCGCGCATCTGCCGCGCCGTGATGAAGGCCACGGGCGCCAAGGCCTACAACGTGCTCCAGAACAACGGCCCGGCAGCGCACCAGGCCGTCTTCCACGTGCACTTCCACGTCATCCCCAAGCCGAACGACGACGAGGGGCTCGGCGTGCGCTGGCCCTCGAAGAAGCTCGGCGAGGGCGCCGCCGAGCTCGCCGCGGCCCTGCGCGCGGAGCTCGGGCAGTAGCTCCGCGCCGCCTCGCGCAGCTCGGGCGCTGGTGCTGGGCCTCTAGATCTCGAAGTCGAGCACCCAGGCAGAGGGCGCCTCGCGTGCGGTCTTCACGTTGAGCTCCGGGGGCTTGAGCGCGACACGCGCCTTGGGCGGCACGCTCTTGGTGAGGAAGACCGAGCCCCCGACGATCGAGCCCTGCCCGAGACGCGTGTCGCCACCGAGCACCGTGGCGTTGGCGTAGACCGTGACGTCGTCTTCGACGGTGGGGTGGCGCTTGGTGTTCCGGATCACGCGGCCCTGCTCGTCGTGCGGGTGCGAGACCGCGCCGAGGGTCACGCCCTGGTAGAGCTTCACGCCGTCGCCGATGTGGGTCGTCTCGCCCACGACGACGCCCGTGGCGTGATCGATGAAGAAGCGCCGACCGATCGTCGCGCCCGGGTGGATGTCGGCGCCGGTCTGCGCGTGCGCCCACTCGGTCATGATGCGCGGCAAGAGCGGCACACCCATCGCCTGCAACTCGTGCGCGATGCGGTAGACCGTGACGGCGAGCAGGCCCGGGTACGCGAGGATGACCTCGTCGAGCCCGGTGGCCGCGGGGTCGCCGTCGTAGGCGGCCTGCACGTCCTCGACGAGGGTCTCGCGGATGGCCGGCAGGCGGGCGAGCAGGCTCGTGGCGAGCCGGCGCGCCTCGTTCGCGCAGGGGTCGACCACCGCACCGCACTCGGCAGCGTGGCAGAGGCACTGCTCGATCTGGCGCGCGAGCTTGTCGCGCAGCGAGCTGAGCAGGCCGCCCACGTGGTAGGCGATGCTCTCGTCGGTGAGATCCTGGCGGCCGAAGTAGCCCGGGTAGAAGACCTGGAGCAGGAGCCCGATGCACTCGATGATCTCGTCGCGCGACGGCAAGAAGCGGCGGTTGATCCGGTGCCCTCGTGGGTCGCTCCTGTAGCTGTCGACGACCGCGCGCACGATCGCGTCGAGCTCGCTCTGGGAGGAGCCGCCTTCCGCGCTCATGCCGTGGCCCGCTCGACCTGCTCGAACATGCCCTCGAAGAGCGCGCCGGAGAGGTAGCGCTCACCTGCGTCCGGCAGCACGACGACGATCGTCTTGCCGTCGAAGGCCGGCTCGGCGGCGAGGCGGAGCGCGGCGGCCATCGCCGCGCCACAGGAGATGCCGCAGAGGATGCCCTCCTCGCGCGCGAGCCTGCGCGCCATCGCGATGGCCTCGTCGTTGCTCACCTGCTCGACGCGGTCGACGAGCGACAGATCGAGGTTCTTGGGCACGAAGCCCGCGCCGATGCCCTGGATCTTGTGCGGGCCCGGAGCGAGCTCGCGCCCCTCACGCGTCTGCGTGATCACGGGCGAGTGGGTAGGCTCGACCGCCACCGAGACGAGCGGCAGGCCCTTCTGCTTCTTGAGGTAGCGGCTCACGCCGGTCATCGTGCCTCCGGTGCCGATGCCCGCGACGAAGACGTCGACCTTGCCGTCGGTGTCGTCGAAGATCTCGGGCCCGGTGGTGCGCTCGTGGATGAGCGGGTTCGCCGGGTTCTCGAACTGGCGCATCAGGAGCAGGCCCGGGTCGGAGGCGGCGAGCTCCTCGGCCTTGGCGATCGCGCCCTTCATGCCGAGCGCGCCGGGCGTGAGCACGAGCTCCGCGCCGAAGGCGACGAGCACCTTGCGGCGCTCGATGCTCATCGTCTCGGGCATGGTGAGCACGCATCGATAGCCGCGCGAGGCCGCGGCGAACGCGAGCGCGATGCCGGTGTTGCCGCTCGTCGCTTCGACGATGCCACCACCGGGCTTCAAGAGCCCACGCTCCTCGGCGTCCCACACCATGGCCGCGCCGATGCGGCACTTCACCGAGTAGGCCGGGTTGCGGCCCTCGATCTTGGCGAGCACCGTCGCGCCCTTGCCCGCGGGCAGGCCGAGCGACTTCGTGAGGCGCTGGATGCGCACGAGCGGCGTGCGACCGATGCTGCGGGAGTTGTCGTCGTGGATGTTCGCCATGGTCGTGGTGCCTTCCGGTGCGCGCGCACACGCTCTCGCGGTCGCCTGCGGGGTGAGGAGCGAGCTGTCGTAGCAAAAACCCAGCTCCCAGCGAAGGGGCCTCGGTCGACGGGAGGCGTGGCACCTGGGCCCATCCCGCGCAACACTCTCGGCTGCATGAAGATCGCGCTCATCGGTGTCGTCCTCTTCGCAGCGAGCGTGCTCTGGATGGCGCGCAGCTGGCATCGCCGCTGGTGGAACGAGCGCTGGGTGCGTCTCGCGCTCGCGGCGCTCGCGACCGCGAGCATCGGCGGGAACCTCCTGCGCATGTGGGTGGGGCGAGGCCCAGGCGGCTACGCCCCGTCGCTCGCGATCCCGCTCACGGTGATCGTGGGCGCGAGCAGCGTGATGCTCTTCGCGCTCTTCCTCACGCTGCCGCTCGCCGCCCTCCTGCGGCGCTTGCTGGGCTGGCTGTCGCCCGCGTCGACCGTGGCCTCCGCCTCGGAGCCCACGCCCAGCCTTCGCGAGCCGAGCAAGGAGACCCGCGAGACGGTGGTGGGGCCGAGCCCGGTGCCGCCCGAGGTCGAGTCGGCGCCTGCGCTCGAGTCCGTGGCCGCCGATCCCTCGGAGCCGACCGAGGCCTCCGCGACGCGCGCGGAGGCCTCGCTCACCCCCGCCCCGGCGCACGGCGGCGCGCCGTCGCTCGCTGGCTCGCGCCTCGTGCTCACGCGCCGAGAGCTCACCGAGCTCGCGGTGGCCTCCCTGCCCGTCGCGGCGCTCGCGACGGCCGGGCTCGGCGTGACGAACGCCTTCCACGGCACGCAGATCGTCGAGCGCCGCATGCGCTTCGCAGGCCTGCCGCCCGGGCTCGAGGGGCTGCGCGTGCTCCAGCTCACCGACCTGCACCTCGGCGCCTACCTCGATCCCGAAGGCGTGCGCGAGATCGTCGAGCGCGCGCGCGAGCACAGACCGGATCTCGTGGTGCTGACGGGCGACATCATCGACCACGTGCCCTGGCTCGCGCCCACGCTCGCCGCGGTGAAGAGCCTCGACGCGCCGCTCGGCTGCTACGCGGTCATGGGCAACCACGAGCACTACCGCGGCGCGCGCGAGACGCGCCTCGTCTATGCGAGGAGCGGCGTCGAGCTGCTCGACGATCGCAGCCAGCTCGTCGACGTGCGTGGCGCGAAGCTCGTCATCGCAGGCGTCGACGACCCGGCTCGCCGCGGAAAGGCGGACTTCTACGAGCGCGCCATCGATCGAGCGCTCGAGGCCACCCCGAGCGAGGCCTTCCGCCTGGGGCTCTGTCACAGGCCGAGCGGCTTCCCCACGCTCGCGAGCCGCGGCGTCGATCTCACCTTGAGCGGCCACACCCACGGCGCGCAGCTCGGCACGCCGAGCGGACGCAGCCTGCTCGAGCCCATCGCGCCCGAGGCCTACCTCTGGGGCCGGTATCGTATGGGCGACAAACAACTCTACACCTCGAGCGGAGGCGGCCATTGGTTCGCGTTCCGGCTCGGCTGCCCGAGCGAGGCCGCGCTCGTCGTGCTCGAGCGCGGCGAGCCAGGCGACGAAGCCTGAGCTCGCCTGAAGCTCGAGCGCGCTCAGCGTGGGCAGGGGTCGGTCGGCATGACGCGCTCGCAGCAGTCGTTCGCCGGATCCGTCGCGGGGTCCACGCAGCCTGGCGAGCTCGTCGAGGGGCCGAGCGCCGCGGCGAAGAGCACGGGCTCGGCGTCGAAGCGCATGCCGAAGGACAGCGCGTCGCAGAGGTTCGCGCCCACCCCACGCGAGTACACGTCGGTGGCTTTGCAGATCGACGCCTTGACCGTGCTGTAGCCGATGGTGTTCGTGCACACGGGTTGGTTGAGAATCCGGAGCGACGAGAGCGCGGCGAAGATGTCCTCGAGCGGCCAGCGACCGCCGATGACGCCGTCTCGCAGCACCGTCTTGCCGTCGACCTCCGCGATGCGAGCGCGCACCAGACCGCCTCGGAAGTTCACGCGCGAGCCGAGGCTGCCTCCGAGCGAGAGGAAGCCCTCGAGCTCGCCCACGAGCACGCCGCCCGTCACGTAGGCCTGGTCCGTGTAGACGAGCGGCTCGTTCGTCGGCCCGACCGAGTCCGCGCGGCGCATCCATTGATCGTCGCCCTGCCAGGCGGGCGCGGTCGGCAACGCCATCGCGTCGGGGTTCGTCTTGTGGCCGCTCGTCGTGTAGAGCGCGACCCGGACTTGAGCGTCGTCGGGGAGGCCGTTGTAGTCGGCGAGCTCGACGAGGATCGTCCACACGCCATCCTCGACGTCGCCGTTGAGCGCAGCGCTCGTGGCGTTGTCGCCCACGAGCGAGATGAGCCTCGCGAAGGCGTTGTCGACGCCGCGCTCCCCGTCGCAGCTCGCCGCGGTGGCGAAGGAAGGCCGCGTGCAGGCCTCGAGCGCACTCACGCACTCGCAGCAAGAGCATGAACGATCGAGGTCGAGCCCGGGCAGGTCGGTGCGCGCGGGCTCTCCCTGCGGTGCGTCGCCGAAATCGAAATTGCGCAGCGCGAAGCGCAAGGGCTCCGGGGCCGCGCCGCCTCCGCCGCCTCCGCCGCCCGCGCCCTGCGGACGCGGTGGCAGGCCCTCGCTCTCGCAGAGCTGGGGCGGCGCTCCACCCGCGCCGCCCGCTCCGCCGGTGGAGCTCGTCGTGCTGGAGCCAGAACCGCCCGAGCCGCCGACATCGAAGCCGGGCAAGAAGCACGCGCCGGAGGAGAGGGCGATGGACGCGAGCGCACCCAGGATCCGTCGGAGCCGCATCTCAGAACCTCCCTCCGAGCCCGAGCCACGCCGGTGCGACGAGCGCCTCGAGCTCCACCTGGGGTGCCGCTTCTGCCTCGTCCGACGGGGCGGTCGCGAGCAGCGTGATGCCCACACCCGCCCCGGCGAGGCCGAGCACGAGCGCCACGGTCGTCGACGCGCGCACCGCGTCGTAGGTCGCGACGTCGCCCTCGAGCGAGCTCGGGCACACGTCGCCCGGGCACTTCTCGGCGAGGTCGCCGCGCATCACGACGGCGCCGAGGCCGAGCGCGGAGCCGGTGGCGAAGAGCGCGCCGCCGACGCCGAGCGAGATCCAGCCGGCCGTTCGCTGCACGGAGCCCGAGGGCTGGGTCGGCTCCTCGAGGGACTTGGGGCGCGGGAGCTCGAGCAGCATTCGGATCTCGCGCCGATCGCCGGGCAAGAGCTCGAGCTCTCGCCTCGCGCTCGCGCCGTCGGTCGCGCGCGCCTCGAGCAGGTGCGTGCCCGGGTCGACGCGCACCGAGATGCCCTGCGTGACCTCGGGCGCCATCTGCGCTCCGTCGAGCAGCACGATCGTGCCGTCACGCGCGGGCCTGAGGTCGAGCGCGAGCCTCGGGATGCGCAGGTCGAGCGCCGAAGCGAGCTCGACGGCCTCGGCGCGCGCCTTCTTGTGGGACGGATGTGACGCGGGCCCCAGCGGGGTCTCGCCGACCGAGTGCAGCACCTCGAGCGCCTCGACCCAGCGCCCGAGCTTCTCGAGCGTGCGCGCCCGCTCGAGGGCGATGGTCACCACCGGGACGAGCGCCTCGGCCTGCTCGAAGCGCTCGAGCGCTGCGGCGAAGTCTCCGCGCTCGAAGAGCTCCGCGCCCTCCTCGGCGAGCGAGCGCGCCCGCTTGCGCTCCTCGGGGCTGGCCGCCTGCGCGGCGGCGGCCGGCAGCGCCAGCACGACGAGCAGGGCACAGAGCAGACGGCGCACCACGCCAAGCTACCACGGGTGGTGGTGGGTCCACCGCCGCCGAACCGCCCGCGCGCGCTGCACCGCCTCTGCGCTCAGATCCCCCAGCGATCGCTCATCGGGCGGGGCGCGGGCCGGGCGCTCGACGAACCCGCCGCGCTCGCCGAGGGCGCAGCGCTCTGCGGGGCCTCGGGAGGCGCGAGCGGCGCCGCGGCGCTCGAGGCCGCGGCCGACGGCGCGGTCGCGTCGCCCTGCGCGCCGCCCGGGCTCGGCCCGGCCGCAGGCGGCACGGACTCGCTCGAGGCACCCCGGGCGAGCTCGGTCGGCGGCGCCGACCGCCCACGCAGCTCCACGACGAGCGCGACGAGCAGGATCAGCGCGAGCGTGCCGAGCGCGAACACCGCCACGACGAGCACACGCGAGGTCGCAGACCCTACCGCTCGGCCGTCGAGTGGTGGCGCCTGTCCGGCCATCGAGCTCGGCGCCGGAACGCCGAGCGCAGACGCGAGCGCGGCGACGAGCTCGGGCGCGGTGGCGAAGCGCTGCTCCGGCACGGGCAGCGTGGCTCGCTCGAACCAGGCGGCGAAGCTCGCTGAGGCCAGCGGCCTGCGCAAGAGCCCGGAGGGAGCGGCGATCTGCACGAAGACCTCCGCCATCGAAGTGGCGAGGTAGGGCAGCTCCCCCTCGAGGCACTCGTAGGCGATGACGGCGATCGCCCAGAGATCGGCGTGGTGGTCGACCGCGCGCCCACCCAGCACCTGCTCACGGCTCATGTAGGCCGGCGTGCCCACGACGATGCCCTGCCGCGTCTGCACCGCCTCGAGCCCACGCACCTTGGCGATGCCGAAGTCGAGCACCTTCGCGATCTCGCCGCCGTCGACCCTCGCGAGGAAGATGTTCGCCGGCTTCAGATCGCGGTGCACGATGCCCTTCTCGTGGGCGCGCGAGACCCCGCGCGCGACCTCGGCGAGGATGCGCACCACTTCGATGGGCGAGAGGCGCCCCTGACGCGCCAGCCGGTCGGCGAGGCTCTCACCCTCGAGCAGCTCCATCGCGATCCAAGCGACGCCGCCCTCCTCACCCTGGTCGAGGATGCGCACGACGTGCGCCGAGTCGATCACGGCCGCGGACCGGGCCTCGACCACGACGCGCGAGACGATCTCGGGATCCGCGCCCGCCCCGCTCACCAGCTTGAGCGCGATCGGGATGCCGAGCGCGGTGTGGTTCGCGCGCCAGACCTCGCCCACCGCGCCGCGGCCGATGAGCGCCTCGAGCACGAAGCGCCCACCCACGACGACGCCGGGGCGGCCGATCGACGGCAGCTCGGGGTTCATCCGGAGCACCTACCCGCGTAGAGCTCGATGAGCTCCCGCGCCGCCGTCGTCGCGGGCAGCTCGCCGGCGAGCACCTTGGGCTCGAGCTCGGCGAGGCGCGCCGCGACCTCGGGTCGCCCACGGAAGCCGGCCACGAGGCCATCCTCCACGAGCGCCCAGAGCCAGCGCCGCGACTGCGAGCGCCTGAGCTCCGCGAGCTCCCCGCTCGCTTCGAGCGCGGCTCGGTGCGCCTCGACCGAGGCCCAGAGCTCGCGCACGCCCTCCCCGGTGAGCGCGCTCGTCGTCTGCGCGCGCGGCTCCCAGGCCTCGAAGCGGCGCCGCAGGTAGTGCAGCGCGCTCGCGAGCTCCCGGGCCGCGAGCTGGGCGCGCTTGGTGTTGTCGCCGTCGGCCTTGTTCACCGCGACGATGTCGACCATCTCCATGATGCCGCGCTTGATGCCCTGCAGCTCGTCGCCCGCACCCGCGAGCGCGAGCAGCACGAAGCAGTCGACCATGCTCGACACCTCGGTCTCGCTCTGCCCGACACCCACGGTCTCGACGAGCAAGACCTCGAAGCCCGCGGCCTCGCACAGCACCATGGCCTCGCGCGTGCGCCGGGCCACGCCGCCGAGATGCTCGCCCGCCGGCGAGGGCCGCACGAAGGCGCGCGCATCGACCGCGAGCCTCGGCATGCGGGTCTTGTCGCCGAGGATGCTGCCGCCGCTGCGCGCGCTCGAGGGGTCGACCGCCAGCACGGCCACGCGCTTGCCATCGGCGATGAGCGCGCTGCCGAGCGCGTCGATGAAGCTGCTCTTGCCGACACCCGGAGGGCCGCTCAAGCCGACGCGCCGCGCCGCCCCGGTGCGCGGCAAGAGCCTCGCGACGAGGGCCTCGGCGAGCCGCTGATCGCTCTCACGCCGGCTCTCGACGAGCGTGATCGAGCGCGCGAGCACGCCCCGCTCGCCGGCCAGGATGCCCGCCTCGGCCTCGTCGAGCGAGAGCCTCGCCGCCACCCTCGCCTACCTCGCCTCGAGCTTCGCGAGCACGGCCTCGCAGAGCTTGCACGCCGCCTCCGGGATGACCGTGCCAGGCAGGAACACGGCGCTGGCGCCGAGCTCGTAGAGGCGCGGCACGTCCTCCGGAGGCACGACGCCACCCACGACGATGGCGACGTCGGCGCGGCCTCGCGCGTCGAGCTCCGCGCGCAGAGCCGGCACGAGCGTCAGGTGCCCGGCCGCGAGCGAGCTCACGCCGACCACGTGCACGTCGTTGTCGACCGCCTGCTGCGCGGCCTCGTCGGGCGTCTGGAAGAGCGGCCCGATGTCGACGTCGAAGCCGAGATCGCTCAGCGCCGTCGCGATGACCTTCTGCCCGCGATCGTGGCCGTCTTGCCCGAGCTTCGCGAGCAGGATGCGCGGCCTGCGCCCGTCGAGCGCGACGACCTTCTCGACGAGCGTACGCGCGCGGTCGGCCTCGGCACTCTCGCCCATCTCGGAAGCGTACACGCCCTGGATGCTCCGGATCTGTGCCTGGTGCCTGCCGTAGACCTGCTCGAGCGCCGAGGCCATCTCGCCCACCGTCGCCCTCGCCCTCGCCGCCACGACGCTGCGCTCGAGCAGGTTGCCCTCGCCCGTCTCCGCCGCGCGCCTGAGCTCGGCGAGCGCGCGCTCCACCGCGGCAGCGTCGCGCCCCTTGCGCAGCTCCTCGAGCTTGGCGAGCTGCTCGCGGCGCACGCGCTCGTTGTCGACCTTGAGCACAGGCACGCTCGTGGGCTCGTCGGCAGGGTAGCGGTTCACCCCCACGATGGTCTGCTTGCCGCCGTCGATGCGCGCCTGGGTGCGCGCCGCCGACTCCTCGATGCGCAGCTTCGGGATGCCCGCCTCGATGGCCTTCACCATGCCTCCGAGCTCGTCGATCTCGCGCATGTGGACCCGCGCGCGCTCCGCGAGCGCGTGCGGGAGCCACTCGACGTAATAGCTGCCGCCCCAAGGATCGATGGGCCGACACACACCCGCCTCCTCCTGGAGGTAGAGCTGCGTATTGCGCGCGATGCGGGCCGAGAAGTCGGTGGGCAGGGCGAGCGCCTCGTCGAGCGAGTTGGTGTGGAGCGACTGGGTGTGCCCCGTCGCCGCTGCGAGCGCCTCGAGGCAGGTGCGCGCCACGTTGTTGTAGGGGTCTTGTGCGGTGAGCGACCAACCCGAGGTCTGGCAATGGGTGCGCAGCATGCTCGACTTCGGGTTCTTCGGGGCGAAGCGCTGCATGGCCTCGGCCCACAAGAGGCGCGCCGCGCGCAGCTTCGCCACCTCGACGAAATGGCTCATGCCGATCGCGAAGAAGAAGGACAGGCGCGGCGCGAAGGCGTCGACGTCGAGCCCTGCAGCCACGCCCGTCTTCACGTATTCGATGCCGTCGGCGAGCGTGTAGGCGAGCTCGAGATCGGCCGTCGCTCCAGCCTCCTGCATGTGGTAGCCGCTGATCGAGATGCTGTTGAATTTGGGCATCTCGCGCGAGGTGTACGCGAACACGTCGGCCACGATCTTCATCGAGGGGCCCGGCGGGTAGATGTACGTGTTGCGGACCATGAACTCCTTGAGGATGTCGTTCTGGATGGTCCCGCTGAGGCGCTTCGCCTCCACGCCCTGCTCCTCGGCCGCCACGACGTAGAGCGCCATGATGGGCAAGACGGCGCCGTTCATCGTCATCGACACGCTCATGCGATCGAGCGGGATGCCGTCGAACAGGGCGCGCATGTCGAGGATCGAATCGATGGCGACGCCCGCCATGCCCACGTCGCCCACCACGCGAGGGTGATCGGAGTCGTAGCCCCGGTGCGTGGCGAGATCGAAGGCGATGCTGAGGCCCATCTGCCCCGCCGCGAGGTTCTTGCGATAGAAGGCGTTCGACTCCTCGGCGGTGGAGAAGCCGGCGTATTGGCGCACCGTCCACGGGCGCTCGGTGTACATCGTCGGGTAGGGGCCGCGCACGTAGGGGAAGAGCCCCGGCGCCGAGCCCAGGTGCCCCAGGCCCTCGAGGTCGGCGGCGACGTAATGGCCGCGCTCTTCGAGCCCTTCGGGCGTGACGTGGTGGGCGCTGGGCGATCGATCGCTGCCCATGGGCAGGGTGATTGCGTCGAACTCGACCTCGGCGAAGCTCTCGATCCGGTTCACGACACACCTCCGCGGGCCTTCTCGATCCCCTCGAGCATCGCGCCGAGCACCTCGGGTGCATCGCAGCCGAGGAACAGCGCGTGGGCGAGCCCCGCGGCGCGCATCCCTGGCTCGAGCGCTCCGGGGCGCCCCGCCAGTGTCAGCTGCCGCGCGCCCGCGCGGCCGAGCGCCGCCAGCAGCGGCGCGCCGAGCTCTGCATAACGCGCGTCGCTCGAGCACAGGCAGACGACGTCGGCCGCCGCGACGGTGGCCGCGTGCCCCCCGGCGTCGAGCCCGCCTTCGCCTTCGAGCTCCAGCTCCGCGAGCTCGAAGCCGCCGACCTCGAAGAAGCGCCGCGCGAAGCCGACCCGCGCGCGGTGCTCCGAGGCCTCGCCCAGGGCGACGAGCAGCGCACGCGGCCTCCGCCCGTCGGCGGCGAGCGCGTCGGCCCGATCGCGCAGCGTCTCGAAGGGCTCGGCGTCCCGGACGAGCGCGAGCGGCGTCGCCCTGAGCGCGCCCTCGCTCGGGTCGAGCCCCAGGCTCGAGGCCTCGCCCGACGCCCGCGCGGCGCGCTTCGGCGGGCGCAGGGCCGGGGCCTCGGTGGGCAGGGCGAACTCGCTGAGCCCGACGATCACGCGCTTGCGACGTGCGTAGAGCTTCGCTCTCGCGTCCCGCGAGCGCGCGAGCCTGGCCTGCACCGAGCCGGAGACGAGCGCGGCGGAGAGGCCTCCCTCGCGCTCGACCTCGCGGAACACCTCCCAGGCCGCGCGCGCGGTCGCCTCGGTGAGCGCCTCCAGGTAGTAGGCGCCCCCGGCCGGGTCCGCGACGCGGGCGACGTGGCCTTCTTCACGCAAGACGAAGGCCTGGTTGCGCGCGACGCGGCGCGCGAGCCGATCGCTCCTCCCCGCGGCGTGATCGAAGGGCAGTGTGGCGAGCAGATCGACGCCGCCCACCCCGAGGCCGTAGCTCTGCGCCGTGGCGCGCAGCAGGTTGTCCTGGGCGTCGCGCACGGTGAAGGAGCGGGCGGAGCCGAGCCCGAGCAGACGAGGCCGCACAGGCTCGCTGAGCCCCGCGGCGACGCCGAGCTTCGCGAGCGCGAGACGCGTCGCGCGCACGAGCGCGATCGTCGCGAAGACGTCCTCGTCGGCCGCGAGCGCGATCGCCACGGCGCCGAGCACCTCTCCGGCCCCCAGGGCCTGCGCCCGGCCGAGGCGCAGGGCTTCGGCCACACCAGCGAGCACGAGGCCGAGCTGCTCGGCGCAGCTCGCGCCCGCCTCCTGGTAGACGAGGCCCGACACACCGAGCGTGCGCGCATCACCGGCGAAGTGCGCGCGAGCACGCACCAGCTCGCCGAGCGCGACGCCGAGCCCCGCGTGGCCCAGAGGCAGCTCCCCGAGCTCGGCGAGCGTCGCGAGCGGGTCGCCGAGCAGCACCAGATCGAGCGCACTGGTCGCGAGGCCTCGCGCCGCACAGATCGCCTCGAGCCAGGAGACCACCTCGGCGCCGGCGGCGCCGACCTCGAGCACGAGCGTCGCGCGGTCGAGCTCGACCGGCGCGAGCAAGCTCGCGAGAGCCTCTCGAGATCCGACGGGTACGCCACGCACGCCCCAAACCTGCTCGGAGCGCGGAGAACCCGACGCGACCCGGCCTCGGCCGCGCTGATCGAAGGCGATCCACACGCCCTCGGTGCCTCCCGCCAGATCCCAGCGCAGCTCCTGCTCAGCGGCCTCGAGGCTGCCCACGTCGTAGCGCTGCACGACGCGAAAGCCCGCCGTGGCGCTCGACCCGCGCACGAAGGGCGCCTCTCCGGGCACCCCACGCGCCTCGAGCGCGCGGGTGTGACGCTCGGTGTAGAGCGGCTCGATGCGGATGCCGTCGGCGCGGACCGCGCCCAGCTCCTCGGGCCCCCTCCCCTTCAGCGTGGCGGTCACCGCCTCGCGCCAGGCCACTTCGTCGGTCGTGCTCGCCACGGTGCTCTCCTCCGGTCGCTCGTTCGTGCGCGTCGTGCGTCACATGTTGCGTCGGTACTGGCCGCCGACCTCGTAGAGCTTGCTCGAGATCTGGCCGAGCGTCGCGACGCGGGCGACGTCGAGCAAGGTCTCGAAGAGGTTCGCGCCGTTGCGAGCGTCGCGACCGAGCCTGGCGAGCGCCTCCCCCGTCACGGCGGCGTTGCGGGCGACGAAGGCGTCGCGGCTCTCGATGGCGTAGGCCTTCTCCTCGGGCGTGGAGCGGATGACCTCCGCGGGGATGATCGTCGGCGAGCCCTGGGGATCGAGGAAGGTGTTCACGCCGACGATCGGCAGCTTGCCGTCGTGCTTGAGCGCCTCGTAATGGAGCGACTCCTCCTGGATCTTCGTGCGCTGGTACATGCGCTCCATCGCACCGAGCACTCCCCCGCGCTCCGAGATCGCGCGAAACTCCGAGAGCACCGCCTGCTCCACGAGCTCGGTCAGCTCCTCGACGATGAAGCTGCCCTGCAGCACGTTCTCGTTGCGCGAGAGCCCGAGCTCCTTGTTGATGATGAGCTGGATCGCGAGCGCGCGCCGCACGCTCTCCTCGGTGGGCGTGGTGATCGCCTCGTCGTAGGCATTGGTGTGCAGCGAATTGCAGTTGTCGTAGAGCGCGTAGAGCGCCTGCAGCGTCGTGCGGATGTCGTTGAAGGCGATCTCCTGGGCGTGCAGGCTCCGGCCGCTGGTCTGGATGTGGTACTTGAGCTTCTGCGAGCGCTCGTTCGCGCCGTACTTGTGCTTCATCGCCTTGGCCCAGATCCGCCTGGCGACGCGCCCGATCACCGCGTACTCCGGGTCGAGCCCATTGGAGAAGAAGAAGCTCAGGTTGGGCGCGAAGTCGTCGATGTGCATGCCCCGCGAGAGGTAGTACTCGACGAAGGTGAAGCCATTGGCGAGGGTGAACGCGAGCTGGGTGATGGGGTTCGCGCCGGCCTCGGCGATGTGGTAGCCGCTGATCGACACCGAATAGAAGTTCTTCACCCCGGCGGTCACGAAGTGCTGCTGGATGTCGCCCATCATCCGGAGGGCGAACTCGGTGGAGAAGATGCAGGTGTTCTGCGCCTGGTCCTCCTTGAGGATGTCGGCCTGCACCGTGCCTCGCACCTGGGCGAAGGTCTCGGCCTTGATGCGCTCGTACTGCTCGCGAGGGAGGACCTCGTCGCCGCTCACGCCGAGCAGGAGCAGCCCCAGGCCGTCGCTGCCCTCGGGCAGCTCGCCCCGGTAGCTCGGACGCGCCACGCCGCGCTCGCGGTAGAGCTCCGCGATGCGCGCCTCGACCTCGGCGGCCTTGCCCTGGGCGTGGATCCACTTCTCGCAGGCCTGGTCGATCGCCGCGTTCATGAAGAAGGCGAGCAGCATCGGCGCCGGCCCGTTGATGGTCATCGAGACGCTGGTCGCCGGGTCGCAGAGGTCGAAGCCGGCGTAGAGCTTCTTCGCGTCGTCGACGTTGCACACGCTGACGCCGCTGTTGCCGACCTTGCCGTAGATGTCGGGCCGGTGGCCCGGATCTTCACCATAGAGCGTGACCGAGTCGAAGGCCGTGGAGAGGCGCTTCGCGGGCATGCCACGCGAGAGGTAGTGGAAGCGTTTGTTGGTGCGCTCCGGGCCGCCCTCGCCGGCGAACATGCGCGCCGGGTCCTCGTTGTCGCGCTTGAGCGGGAAGACTCCCGCCGCATAGGGGAAGGCGCCGGGCAGGTTCTCCGTGAGCAGCCAGGCGAGCACGTCGCCCCAGTCGCTGTAGCGGGGCAGCGCCACCTTGGGCACCTGCGTCCGTGACAGCGACTCGGTGCGCAGGTCCTGGGTGAGGACCTTGCCACGCACCTCGTAATGGTACTTCTCGGCGCGGTAGCGCTGGACGGTGGCGGGCCAGGCGCGCAAGAGCATGCGGCACTCTCCGTCGAGCCGCTCGACGGTCTCCTGGTACTTCTGGCAGAGCTCGTCGAGCGCGGCGGAGTCGCCCTCCCGCGGCGCGAGCGGCGGCAACACCTCCGTACCGAGCGGCTCGCCGCGCAGCGCGCAGATGGCCCCCGCGAGGCGGTAGGCCTCTCTGGCACGCTCGGACTCGCGCCGGGCGAAGTCGGCATAGCGGTCCGAGCTCTCGGCGATCTCGGCGAGGTAGCGCACGCGCTCCGGGGGGATGATCGTCGTGAAGCCCCCGCGCTCGGTGCGCAGCTCGAGCGTGGAAGCGAGCTGCGCGCCGGTCTTCGACGCGACCGTGGCGAGCACGAGCCTGTAG
>CALKVW010000054.1 GCA_938004785.1 uncultured Polyangiaceae bacterium | reverse complement strand
CGGCACGCCGGGGCGCAGCGCCTGCGAGGCGGTCGAGCGCGCCGACTGAGCTCCGGCCTCAGTCGCTCGCGCGCCCGAGCGCGCCGGGCGTGGGCGGGTCCCCGAGCGTGCGCGGCTTGCCCTGGCGATGTCGCTGGTATTGCATCGTGGGCCTGCGCTCCTCGGGCACGGCGTCGAGCTTCACGCCCTTGCCGAGCACGCTGGCGTCGTCCTTCAGCCGGAAGTCGCCGCCCGCGAGGTCCACGAAGCCTGGGTCTCCACCTTTCATGGCCGCGTCGAAGCCCTCGAAGCTCGCCGTGACGTCGAGCTTCGCCGCGCGCTGCGTGTCGTGCACGTGCATGCCCTCGCTGAAGAAGTCGCCGTGCGAGAAACCTCGCCCGCGCACCTGCTGATCGCGCTCCCCGAAGAGGATGATCTCGCTCCTACGAGAAGGCTTCGACGAGGTGACGTAGAGGTTGTTCCAGCTCTCGAGCTTCTCTTCGTCGGTCGAGAGCTCGAACACCGCCGCGCCCTGCCAGTCGGGGTAGTGATCGTTGTAGACGACGACGGTGTTGTGCACGAAGTGGAGCGTGCCCTTGCGGTAGCGCTCCATGATCCCGCTGTCGCCGCCGTAGTGGATCATCGCGCCGTTCGGCACCGGGCCGCGCACGAAGACGTTGCCCACGACCCAGGTCTCCCGATAGCTCGGCATCGTGAGCGTGCGGTCGACCGCCTCTTGCGCGTCCACCAGATCGAGCAGGCGCGCGCCGTCTTCGATCCAGTTGTAGCGGACGATGATCCCCGCGCTGCGATCCTTGATGTTGCCGCCGAGCACGCCGCGCGGCCCGCCCCTGGGCGGACCGAAGCGGTTGAACTGGTACAAGACGCCCGAGGCCTCGTTGTACACGTTGTGCTGGTACCAGGCCTCGGGGTTGCCGTTGCCGTGCACGTGGTTGCCCTCGATGAGCACGTCGATCGTGAGCTCGACGTCGCCGGCCGAGCCGATGAAGAGGCCGTTGTGGTTCTCGCTCACCGCGCAGCCTCGCACGGTGATGTGGCTGCCGCGCTGCACGAAGACGCCAGCGGCCGGCTCGGCGTAGGTCGTGCGTTTTCCCTCGCGGTCGATGAACTGGTTCGGCGGGGCCGCGCCTCGGATGTCGAGCCCCTCGATCACGATGTGGCTCGGGTGGTGCGCCCACGGCGCGTCGTTCGGGCGGCCGACGACGATCACGCCGCGCGCCTGGTGCCCATCGAAGGGGAAGACCTGCTCCTTGCGCGTCGTCGCGTCGCGCCCCTCGAGCAGGGGCAGCTCGCCGCCCGGCCCCGGCACGCCGCAGATCCGGATCGGCTGCTCGGCCGTGCCGATGCCGCCGATCATGAGCTTCTCGCGGTAGGGCTCGGCGCGGTGGTGCACCCGCACCGTGTCGCCGGCGCCGAGCCGCTCGAAGGGCACGTCGCCGAGCCGCGCGTACTTCTGCCCCGGCCCGACGGCGTAGTCGGTGCCACTGCCCCGGTGAACGCAGTCGACGCGCATCGGGCCGGCTTCACTCCTCGAGAGCGCTTCGCTGAGCGCCGTGCCGCTCGGCGCCGGGCCCCTGCCGTCCCAGCCCTGCCCCGCGCCGCTCGGACCGAGCGGCGCGCAATTGCAGGCCGACAGGCTCGCCACCACGAGCCCGGCCACGCCGATCGAGCGCGCAGCCGAGCCTCCCCTCTCGATCTTCGCCTTCACCCCAGACCCTCTACCCCATCCCGGCGCTCGCGCTCACCCGCCCTCGCGAAGCCGTGGTGCTCCGCTCGGCGCGGTCGCATTTGAAGTCGAAAACCGTTTTCACTATACCTCCGCCGTGCCCACGCCTCCGAACGGCTCGCAGGACCCCACGACCCTCGCCTCCCTCGCCAACGGGGAGCGGGCGGCGATCCTGAGCGTCGACTGCGCGCGGCCCGTCGCGGTGCGCCTGCTCGAGATGGGGCTCGTGCCCGGCACCGAGATCGAGGTCCTGCGGCGCGCGCCGCTGGGCGACCCGATCGAGCTCAGCGTGCGCGGCTTCTCGCTCACGGTACGCAAGGCCGACGCCGTGTCGGTGAGCGTCGCGCGGCGCGCCCCGGGGGCTCGGCGATGAGCGGCGAGCACGCAGCTGCCCCGCCGGCCGGCGTCGAGCAGGGCTCGGCCAGGCCCATCGTCCTGCTCGTCGGCAACCCGAACAGCGGCAAGACGACCGTCTTCAACCTGCTCACGGGCTCGAACGGCAAGGTCGGCAATTACCCGGGCATCACGGTCGACAGGCGCAGCGCACCGCTGAAGCTCGAGACAGGCACGCTCGAGCTCGTCGATCTGCCCGGCACCTACAGCCTCACCTCGCGCTCCATGGAGGAGGAGGTCGCCGTCGACGCGGTGCTCGGCCGCGGCCTGCCGGCGCCGTCGAGCGTCGTGCTGCTCGCCGACGCGACCACGCTCAGGCGCGGCCTCTACCTCGCCACGCAGGTCCTCGACACCGGCGTGCCCGCGGTGCTGGCGATCACGATGATGGACGAAGCGCGCGGGCAGGGCCTCGAGCTCGACGTCGACGCGCTCTCCGAGGCGCTCGGCTGCGAGGTCGTGCCGATGGTCGCCTCGCGAGGCGAGGGCCGAGCCGAGCTCTTGCGAGCGATCGCTCGCGCCGAGGCGCGCTCGGGTACGCGCGGCGCGGCGCCGCCGCTGCCGCCCGCGCTCGAGGCCGATCTCGCGGCCGTCTCCGAGGTGGTCGAGCGTCTCGAGCCGCACGCGGGCCTCAGCGAGGCGCGTGAGTCCGCCCGGCGGCGCAGCTTCGCGGCCTGGGCGCTGCTCTCGCTGGGCGACGACGAGATCGAGGACGTGGGCGCGCCGCTGCGCGAGGCGGTCAGCGAGCGTCACCGCCTCGCGGCGAGCGAGGGCCGCAAGCTCGACACCGAGCTCGTGGCCGCCCGCTATGCACGCATCGATGCCCTGCTCGACGAGGTGCTCAGGTTGCCGAAGGCCGCGAAGCGCCCGCTCAGCGAGCGCGTCGACGACGTGCTCGTGCACCCGGTGTGGGGCCTCGTGGTGTTCGCCCTCGTGATGGCGCTCGTCTTCCAGGCGCTCTTCTCGTGGTCGGAGCCGGCGATCGGCCTCATCGAGGCGGGCGTCGAGGTCGTGAAGGCGCTCGTCGGCGGCGCGCTCGCCGAGGGCCCCTTCCGCGATCTGCTGCTCGACGGCGTGATCGCCGGCGTCGGCAACGTGATCGTCTTCGTGCCGCAGATCGCGCTGCTCTTCGTCTTCGTCACCGTGCTCGAGGACTCGGGCTACCTCGCGCGCGTCGCCTTCGTGATAGACCGCGTGATGGGCGGCGTCGGTCTGCACGGCAAGGCCTTCGTGCCGATGCTGAGCGGCTTCGCCTGCGCCATCCCCGCCGTGATGGCGACGCGCACGATCGAGAGCCGGCGCGACCGCCTGCTCACGATGCTCGTCGTGCCGCTGACGAGCTGCTCGGCCCGCCTGCCGGTCTACGTGCTCGTGATCGGCGCGGTCTTCAGCGGCAGCGCGAAGGTCTTCGGTCTGCTCGAGCTCGGCGCCGTGGTGCTCTTCTCGATGTACGCGCTCAGCGTGCTCGCCGCGGTGGGCGCCGCCGCGGTCCTTCGCCGCACGGTGCTGCGCGGCCCTCGCCCGACGATGCTGCTCGAGCTGCCGCCCTACCGCCGCCCTCGTCTGCGCAACGTGGCCTTCGCGACCTGGGAGCGCGTGCGGCGCTTCCTCGTCGACGCTGGCACGGTGATCCTCGCGCTCACGATCGTGCTCTGGGCGGGCCTCGAGTACCCGAAGGACGAAGCCACGCCCGCGCGCCTCGCCCCGCTGCGCGAGGCCGCCGCCGCGATCGAAGACGAAGGCGAGCGCGACGAGCGCCTCTCGGCCCTCGACGCCGAGGAGAAGGGCGCCGCCCTGCGCCACAGCATCGGCGGCCGCATCGGGACCGCGATCGAGCCGGCGATCGAGCCGCTCGGCTTCGACTACCGCATCGGCATCGGCATCCTCGGCGCCTTCGCGGCGCGCGAGGTCTTCGTCTCCACGCTCGGCATCGCCTTCGACGTCGGCGAGGCCGACGAGCAGAGCACCAGCCTGCGCACCGCGCTGAAGACCGCCAAGCGACGCGACGGCGCGCCGCTCATGACGCCGCTCACGGGCGTCTCGCTCATGGTCTTCTTCGTGCTCGCCTGCCAGTGCATGAGCACGATCGCCGTCGTGCGGCGCGAGTCCGGCTCGTGGAAGTGGCCCGGGCTCATGTTCGCGTACATGAGCCTGCTGGCCTACGGCGCCGCGCTGCTCGTCTACCAGGGCGGCAAGCTCTTCGGCTGGGGCTGAGCGCGAGCGAGAGCCGCGCCGACCACGCGCCTCGCACGCGCGGCGGAGCTTCGTGGCACCGAAGCATATTGAAAACAATTTTCATCTTCACTATCATCTACGGATGCGTTTCCCCTTCCCCATGGTCCTGCTCGCTACGCTCTCTCTCGCCGCAGCGCCGAGCTGCGGCGACGACACCGGCGGCACGGGCGGCGGCGGCCCGAGCGGCCTGAGCCACGATCTCGACAAGCTCCGGCAGGTGCTCGAGACCAACGCCGACGTGGCCTTCGCCGCCTACGGCGACTCCGTCACCACCGCGCAGGCCCTCGCGGCCGCCATCGACGCCTTCGTCGCCTCCCCCACCGAAGCGAACCTCGCCGCCGCGAAGCGCGCCTGGCGCGTCGCGCGTGAGCCCTACGGCCAGACCGAGGTCTACCGCTTCCGCGCGAGCCCGATCGACGACACGAACTACGACGCGGCCGACGGCGAGGACGGACCCGAGGGAGCGATCAACGCCTGGCCGCTCGGCGAGGCGCTCATCGACTACGTCGTCGAGGGCAGCGACTTCGGCGCCGACCAGATCGGCGTGAGCTCGCACGCGACGGGCGTCGCCTCGCCCATCCCGCCGAACAACATCATCAGCGCGACCGCGATCCCGATCGACGCGTCCTTGCTCGAGAGCGGCCTCTCGGCCGAGGACGAGCGCGACGTGCTCGCGGGCTACCACGCCATCGAGTTCCTGCTCTGGGGTCAGGATCTGAACGCCGACGGCAGCGCCGACACGAAGACCAGCCGCGAGACCGGCACCGACACGGGCGGTCACCGCCCCGTGAGCGACTACGCGCTCGACGCCACCTGCACGAGCGGCGCGGTGGTGCACGGCAGCCCCGAGATCTGCCAGCGCCGAGGCCAGTACCTCAGGGTCGCGGTGACCAAGCTCATCGAGGACCTCGAGGGCGTGCGCGACGGCTGGGCGCCGGGCGCCGCGTACCGCACGGCCTTCACCACGATCGACGACGTCGACCACGGCAAGGCCAAGCTGCTCGAGATCCTGATCGGCATGGGCACCCTGTCCGAGGGCGAGCTCGCCGGCGAGCGCATGCAGATCGCCCTGTCGGCGAACTCACAAGAGGACGAGCACTCCTGCTTCTCGGACAACACCCACCGCGACATCGTGCTCAACGCGCGCGGCGTCTCGAACGCCTACTTCGGCACCTACGCAGGCTACGACGGCGATCTCGACGGCAGCGACGAGGTCACCTCGAACGCGGTGAACGGCTACGGCATCGACGACTACCTGCGTCATCTGGGCCTCGGCGACGCGGCCTCGGCCATGGAGGCCGCGCTCGCGACGACCGAGACGGCCTACGTCGCCATCGACGCCTCGGCACGCGCCGGCACCCCCTTCGACGTGATCATCATGGACGCGAGCGCCGAGGCCGCGAAGCCCGTGCGCGACGCGATCGTCTCGCTGAACGCGCAGTCGACCCAGATCGCCAACATCGCCGTTGCGCTCGAGGTCGGCAGCCCCGACGACGTCGTCGATCCCGACGCCTCGGAGTGCGACACGAGCGATCCCACCTCGGAGTGCTGAGGCTTCGAAGGGCCTGAGCCGCGATGAACCGCCCCCTCGAGCGCTCCGTCATGGGTCGCATCTGCGCGCGACGCGCGGCAGTGGCGGCGCTCGCGGTGGCGACGCTGGCCGCAGGCGCGGGCCTCGGGGCGTCGGCGCTGCGCTCGACCGTCGCCGCGCCCCACGACCCGACGAGCCCGACCGTGGGCGCCGAGCGCGAGCGCGCGCGACGCCCCGGCGGCGACACGACCGTCGCGCTCCAGCAGCGGCTGACGATGCTGCGCCCGGCGGCGAACCTCGACGACGCACAGAAGGCGCGCTTCTACGCCGGCAAGGCGCTCGCGACCCAGCCCTGGGTGCGCGCGCCGAGCGTCACCGACGCGCGCGACGGCCTCGGGCCGCTCTACAACGCGCCGACGTGCCTCGCTTGCCACGTGAACGGCGGGCGCGGTCGCACGACCGAATCCGCGTCGGAGACCGCGGTGGCGACCGTCGCCCGCATCAGCGTGCCGGGCGAGGACGTGCACGGCGGCCCCTTGCCCGACCCGGTGTACGGCGCCCAGATCCAGACGCGCTCGATCTCGCTCGCTCACCAGCTCCGCGGGCGCCCGGGCGCCGACGCTTACCGCGACGACGGGCCGGAGGCCGAAGCGAGGCTCGCGCTGGGCTGGACGAGCTCGCGCTACACCTACCCGGACGGCGCGAGCGTGGAGATGCGCGCGCCCTCCCCGAGGCTGTCGGAGCTCGCCTACGGACCGCTCCACCCCGAAGCTCGCCTCGGCCTGCGTCACGCGCCCTCGCTCGCCGGCGTGGGACTGCTCGAGCGCATCCCCGAGGCCGCCATCGAGGCGCTCGCCGATCCGCTCGACCGAGACGGCGACGGCGTCTCGGGTCGCGTGCAGCGGGTCTGGGACCTGGAGACCTCCACGAAGCGCCTCGGGCGCTTCGGTTGGAAGGCCGATCAGCCCACCGTGCGCGCCCAGGTGGCCGCGGCCTTCGTGAACGACCTCGGCATCACGAGCCCGCTCTTCCCCGGGCAGCCGTGCACCGACGCGCAGACGCGTTGCCTCGAGGCGCCCCACGGCAACGACCACGACGGGCACGAGATCTCGGCC
The DNA here is from genome assembly GCA_938004785.1 of uncultured Polyangiaceae bacterium. Lineage (GTDB taxonomy): Bacteria > Myxococcota_A > Polyangia > Polyangiales > Polyangiaceae > CALKVW01. The sequence goes on along the minus strand of CALKVW010000054.1, from coordinate 6,821 downwards.
GAGCTGCTCGAGCTCGTCGCCTTCTTCAACGCCTCGATCGGCGTGCCCGAGCGCCGCGCGCCCGAGGATCCGCGCGTCGCCCGAGGAGGCGAGCTCTTCGCCGCGATCGGCTGCGCGGCCTGTCACGCGCCCCACTTCGTGACCGAGGACGATCCGAGCCACCGCCATCTCTCGGGGCAGGCGATCGCGCCGTACACGGATCTGCTGCTCCACGATCTCGGCGAGGCGCTCTCCGACGGACGCGAGGCGTTCGAAGCGAGCGGCTCGGAGTGGCGCACCGCGCCGCTCTGGGGCGTGGGGCTCGCGCTCGAGATCGACGATGGCGTCGGCTTCCTCCACGACGGCAGGGCGCGCACCGTCGAAGAGGCGATCCTGTGGCACGGCGGAGAGGCGACACGGAGCCGGGACGGATTCGCGGCGCTCGACCTGGGCGATCGCGAGGTCGTCATGACGTTCGTGAGGTCCCTGTGAAGTCACGACGCTCCGATCGGCCTACGCGGCGCGCCTTACTCGCGGGGCTCGGCGGAGCGTGGCTCCTGCCCTCGGGGTGCCACGCGCCGGATGACGCGGGCGACACCGCAGCGGAGCCGAGTGAGCTCTGGCTCTCGGCCCATGGCGGCGACCAAGCGAGCTACGCGCTGCTCGTCGCGAGCGCGGAGGGCGTGGTGGCGCGCATCGAGAGCGGCTTCCGCGGCCACGACGTGTGCCTGCGTCCGGGTCACCCCGACCGCGTGGTGCTCTTCGGCCGCAGGCCTGGGCGCGAGGCCATCGAGGTCGATCTCGGCGAGCGGCGCGTCGTGCGGCGACTGCGCGTCGCCGAGGGTCGGGCCCTGCAAGGGCACGGCTTCTACACGCCCGACGGCGCCCACCTCGTCACCTCCGAGGCCGACGAGGGCGAAAGCCTCGGCAAGCTCGCCGTGCGCGACGCCGAGACGCTCGAGCTCGTGGCCGAGCTCGACAGCCACGGCGTCGGGCCGCACGAGATCGCGCTCATGCCCGACCAGCGCACGATCGTGGTGGCCAACGGCGGCCTCCACACGCGCCCCGAGTCGGGCGACGAGGTGCTCAACCTCGACTCGATGCGCTCCTCCCTGGCCTACGTCGACCTCGCCTCCGGCGCGCTCGTGCACGAGGAGGTCCATGCCGAACCCAAGGCGAGCATCCGCCACCTGGACGTCTGCGACGACGGCACCGTGGTGGCGGCCCTGCAGGTGCAGCGCGAGGCCATGAGTCACGAGGAGGTGGTGCCGCTGGTGCTCGTGCACAGGTTCGGCGAGCGCCTGCGCCCGCTCGACGCGGGCCTCGAGCTCGTCGCCGCGATGCAGGACTACGCGGGGAGCGTCGCGGTCGACTCCGCGCACAGGGTCGTCGGTGCGACGAGCCCACGCGGCGACCTCGCTCTGTTCTGGCACGTCGACACGGGCGCCATGCTCGGTCAGCTCGAGCTCTTCGACGTCTGCGGCATCGCCGCCTCGCCCGAGCGGAGCGCCTTCGTGTTGACCGGCGGAAACGCCCAGGCGCGCCTCGTCGACGCCGAGACGCTCGCGCCGCTCGCCGAGCCGCCGGGCCCCTACGCCGACACCCTGTGGGACAACCACCTCGTCGTCCTGCGCCGACGGAGAGACCGATGAAGCGCTTGCACGTTCGTTCGTCGGGCGAGATCGCGCGCCCTCGCGCCGCCCACTTCGGTTTGCTCGTTTCGCTCGCTGCCTGCAGCACCGAGGCACCGACGCCCTCGGGACCGAGCGGCCCCGAGGTGATGCAGAGCACCGTCGACCACACGATCGTGCCGGCCTTCGTCGGCTTCCGTGAGGCGGCCGAGGGCATGCGCGCTGAGGTCGACGGCTTCTGCGCCGCGCCGGACGCCGCAGGACTCGAGCGGCTGCAGGGCGACTGGCGCGCGCTCTCGAGCGCGTGGAACGCCGTCGCGGCGTACAACCTCGGCCCGCTCGACGACGACGTCGTGACGCCTCGCATCCTGTTCATCGAGTCGATGCGCCAGCGCGGCGTCGACTACACCGACACGGTGCGCGAGACCTACGCCGCGGCGCTCGGGGGCAGCGCGACGCTCGACGAGGCCCACTTCGACGCCTTGACCTTCAACCAGGTCGGCCTGCTCGCGCTCGAGGTGCTCGCCTTCGAGGACGCCCGCGCCGGGCACTCCCAGCTCACCGACGACGTGTTGGCCGACTACCTCGAGGAGCCTCGCAAGTGCGTGTACCTGCGAGGCATCGCAGACCGCTTGCTCGAGGACGCGCGCACGGTCGAGGCCGGCTGGACCGAGTCCTTCGCAGGAGGCGAGCCCTTCAGCGAGGCCATGCTCGGCACGAGCCTGCCGGACGGCGGCGAGCCCATCGTCGGGCTGCTCATCGCCCTGCAGCAGCACCTCGACTACGTGAAGGTCCGCAAGCTCGAGGCCACGCTCGACGCGCAGCGCTCGGGGCACTTCTACGCGAACGTGATGGCGACCCTGCTCGCCCTCGAGGAGCTCTTCGAGCAGCCCGCGCCCGAGGAGGCCGTCGGCATCTTCGACTACCTGCTCGCGAAGGGCCTCGACGAGGACGTCGAGCTCGTGCGCGCCAACCTCGACGCCGCGAAGCAGGCCGCCCTGGCCGAGGACCGCGTCGCGCTCACGAACGCGATCGCGCTGCTCGACGGCAACCTCAAGCGAGAGATCCCCGACGGGCTCGGCGTCGAGCTCGGCATCAACTTCTCGGACGGAGACTGACCGTGACGAACCGCGCGCCTCTGGGCGTGCTGCTGCTCTCGGCGCTCGCGAACGCCTGCTCCGAGGGAGCGGAGCCGCCGAGCCCCTTCGACGGCGTCGAGGCGCTCGGCGAGGCGCTCTTCCACGACGCGAACCTCTCGAAAAACCGCACGCAGGCCTGCGCGACCTGCCACGACCCCGAGCACGCCTTCGTCGACGCGCGCCTCGATCGCGCAGGGAGCTCGTCGGCGGTGTCGCTCGGCGACGACGGCGTCTCGCTCGGAGTCAGGAACGCGCCTACGGTCGCCTACGCGTCGTTCTCGCCGCCTTTCCACTACGGCGTGCGCGAGCGGCACAACAAGCAGCGCCAGAACCGACGCTACGAAGGCGCGCTCGGCGGGCAGTTCCTCGACGGTCGCGCGGCGGACCTCGAGGCCCAGGCCGGAGGCCCCTTCGTGAACCCGCTCGAGATGGGCATGCCCGACGAGGCCTCGGTCGTCGCGCGCGTGCTCGAGAACCCCGCCTACCGGAGCGCGCTGCCGCACCTGTTCGGCGAGCGCGTGCTCGACGGCGACGCGGAGGCCTTCGCCGCGATCACCCGGAGCATCGCCGCCTTCGAGCGGACCGAGCGCTTCGCCCCCTTCGACGCGCGCTACGACCGATCCCTGCGCGGCGAGCTCGCGCTCTCGTACAAGGAGCTCGGCGGCAAGGCGCTCTTCTTCTCGCAGTTCACGAACTGCAGCCTCTGCCACCAGCTCCACGGCGAGGGCGACCCGACGAAGGAGCGACAGGAGCCCTTCAGCGGCTTCGAGTTCCACAACCTCGGTGTGCCCGCGAACGAGGAGGTCCGCGCCCAGAGCGGCGTGACCTCGACCGATCTCGGCCTGTTCGGCCAGCCTGCCGCGAGCGGCGCGTCCGAGCGCGGCAAGTTCAAGACGCCGACCCTGAGAAACGTCGCCGTCACGGGGCCCTACATGCACAACGGCGTGTTCCGCGAGCTCCGGACGGTGCTCGAGTTCTACGACCACCACAACCAGCCGGAGCTCCGGGCGCGGAACCCCGAGACGGGCGAGCCCTGGGCCTCGCCCGAGGTCCCCGAGACGGTCGCCATCGATTTGCTCGAGGTGGGCGACCCGCTCAGCGACACACAGCTCGAAGAGCTCGAGTGCTTCCTGCGCGCGCTCACCGACGCGCGCTTCGAGCACCTGCTCGATACGAGCGTCGACTGCAGCGACGGTTGACGCCTCGCCGTGCGACGCCTCGGGGCGCAGCCCTCGCACGCGCGGAGCCCCCGCGGCGCGCGCCTCAGACGGCGAACTCGAAGCTCGTCGCCTCGCCGAGCCAGGGCCCGCCGTCCTGAGGGATGCGGTTCTGCTCGAAGATCGCGCCGGTGATCTCGGCGGTGATGGGGCCGCCGCCCTCGCCGGTGAGCTTCGCCCAGGCCTCGGCGGAGGGCGTGTAGTCGAGGCGCGTCGTGAACACACGCAACAGGCGCGGGTTGCTCTCGGTGCGGAAGACGAGGAAGTAGGCGCGGCCGTCGATGGGCGTGCCGTGCGCGTGCGCGGTGCGCACGCCGAGGGTCGCCCCGACGACACGCTCGACGAGCGAGGGCGCCCGGCGAGCGAGGCGTGTGCCGCGCCCACGCGGAGCGAGGGGTGCGCGCCCAGACGCCTGGCCCACGGCCCAGGTGAACACGACCGGCGAGCTCGGGTCGATGACCGCGCCCGCCGTCGGCGTGAGGAAGCGTGTGCCCTGCGTCGCGTCGGTCGTCGCGCCCTTCGCGATCAGCGCCTCGAGCGCCTCGTCGGTCGCGCCGCCTTCGAACACGACGTCCGAGATGCTCGGATCGACGACGCCACCGCCCTCGCCGTCGTGCGAGTGGGAGTGGTCGTCGCCGCAGGCCGAGAGCAGGCTCGAGCCAACCGCGCCCGCGGCGAGGGACAGCACCGTTCGCCTCCGCACCACCGAAGTCTTCACTCGTGTCACCTTCACTCCTTCCAGGGGTTCGACCAGCGGGGATCCGTCAAGAGGGCCTCGTCGGTGAGGCTCTCGAGGAAGGCCAGCACGTCGGCCCGCTCCTCCTCGGTGAGCGTGAACCCCGCGATGAGCTCGCTCTTGTAGGGGTTCTGGCTCCCGTCGCCCGCATAGGGCCCCGTCTCGATCGTGCGTCCGCCGGCGGCGTAGTGATCGAGCACCTCCGAGAGCGTCGCGATGCTGCCGTCATGCATGTACGGCGCGGTGAGCGCGATGTTGCGCAGGCTCGGCGCGCGGAAACGACCCATGTCGCTCGGCACGCCGGTGAGCTCGTAGAGGCCCGTGTTGTCCTCGGGGTAGTCGCCCGTGCCGCCCACGTTGTAGAGGCCGTTGTTGTGGAACATCACCTCGTCGAAGGTGGTGCCCTCGTGCGCGACCGAGTCGGAGAAGTTGAAGCCTCCGTGGCAGTGGAAGCACTCGAGCCGCTCACCGAAGAAGAGCTCGCGCCCCCGCAGCGCCGAAGCGCTGAGCGCCGTGGGGTCGCCGCCGTAGTTGTAGCGGTCGTAGGCGCTCCGGTAGCTCAGGATGCTGCGCTGGAAGGCCGCGAGCGCGTAGAGCACGCTCTGTAAGCTGAACGGGTCGCTCTCGTCGGGGAAGGCGGCCGGGAACGCGGCCTGGTACACGGGCTCGGCGCGCAGGCGCTCGAGCATCACCTCGTCCATGCCGGAGAGGCCGAGCTCGACGGGGTCCTCTCCGAAGAGGGGCACCATGGCCTGCGTCTCCAGCAAGAGCCCCGACTCGATGGCGATCGAGCTGAGGTTCGAGTTCGCCCAGGTGAGCGAGGAGAGGTAGCCGGTGTTGACCGTGCTCATCGAGCTGCGCGGGGTCTGTTCCCCGGTCGAGCCCACGGAGACGGCGAGACCGTCGGTGAAGGCGAGCGCCTGTTCGTGACACGAGGCGCAGGACTGCGTCTGGTTGCCGGAGAGGCGGGTGTCGTAGAAGAGCCTGCGCCCGAGCTCGACCTTCGCGGCGCTCATCGGGTTGTCGGCGGGCACGCGAGGCTTGGGGTAGCCAGGCGGCAGGCCCCAGTCGTAGGCCTCGCTGCCGCCCGCTTCTCCGCCAGCTCCCCCGACCGAGGACGAGCTGCTCGAGCTCGCACCTCCCTCCCCCCCCGAACCATCGGTGACGTCGTCGCCACAAGCCCCTCCCAGCGACGCGGTCACGACGGCGAGGCCAAGCAGGGCGCTCGAACGGTACAGGCGGTAGCGGAGTGCGTCGGGGAGGCGGCTCGAGAGCATGGCAAGGTCACTCGATGCGGAAGAGGGCCTGCTGCGACGGGTCGGAAGCGCCGGTCGCGAGGTCGAGGCCCAGACGGGGGAAGATCGGCGTGCATTCTGGATCGGTGAGGCCAGACATGCACCCCGGCGCGCCGCCTGCGTCGGCGAGCGAGAGGTCGGTCGTGGCGAGCGCAGCTGCGTAGTCGACGATCACGACGTCGCTCGCGGCGTCGAAGCTCGCGAACTCGACGGAGGGCAGGTTCGGGCGCGAGCAGACCCGCGTCTCGCCCAGGGCAGGGTCCCCCGCGCAGCCGGTCGCGCCGAGGTGGAGGTTGAAGGGCGTGAGGCCCGTGCGCGCTGCGTCGATGCGGAGGAACTTGTAGCCCGTCGTCCAGCTCCAATACATCGCGGTGAGATTGAGCGGTGAAGGCGTGTTGGCGTTGCTCGCGTCGAGCTGATCGAGCGAAGCAGGGACCCCGACGCGGAATGCCAACCCGACGTAGTCGCCCGGCGGCACCGCGCCTCGCACGCTGGTGTTCTTCGGGGTCGTGCCGTTCGCGCAGGCGCCCGTCTTGTCCTCGAAGTCGAGCAGCGCGAGGTTCTGGTGCTGCCAGAGGCCGTCCTGGGTGAGCTCGACCGCGACCTCTTCGTCGTTCGCCGTGATCAGACGAACGTCATGAACGTAGAGCCGGAAGTCGGTGATCGTCACGTCGGTCGAAGCGGAACCGAGCTGGTAGGTCGAAGCGCAGTCGAAGGCCGCGTTGCCGACCTGACCTGCGAACTGGATCTCCACGGCCTCCACGCCGCCGCCAGCACCACCAAATCCACCCGAGCCGCCCGCCCCCCCCGTGCCACCGGAACCC
>CALKVW010000053.1 GCA_938004785.1 uncultured Polyangiaceae bacterium | reverse complement strand
CTCGGCGCGTTTCGTTTCGTGGGTCGTAGCCGCCGCAGTGGCCTGGGGGCGGGGGGCCCCCGCGTGTCTCCCCCATCCGCGCGCAGCGCGCGACGCGCGCGAGCACGGATCGGGGGGAGACCGCCGAGCGCCCCGCGCGAGGCGAGGGGGGGCAGCTACTTCTTCCCGGGGCCGTCGAGGTCTTCGGCCAGGTAGCTCAGGATGACCTCGTCGAGGCTCTTCTCGCTGATGAGGTCCTCGCCGAAGATCGACGAGCGCTCCTGCGGCTTGGCTTGGCCGAAGATCGCGGCGGGGCGCGAGGGTGCGTACTTCGACGCCGCGGGCGCGGAGCCAGGCGCTCCAGAGCTCGCCGCAGCGCTGCCCGCAGGGGCGGAGCCCTGGGGCGGTGTCAGGCCAGGGCTGCCGGGCGCACGTGGAGGGACCGACTTGGTCGCCGTCGCCACGTGGGTCGCCTGGGGCGTGACCGAACGATAGGACGTGTTCATCAGCGCCGGCCTGCGCAGCGCGCTCGGGGGCGGCGGCAAGTCGCGCGGCTGCTGGAAGCTCGGCGCGCTCGACTGCTCTGCGGCGCGCTCGAGCGCCTCGAGATCGAGGTCGAGGCTCGCAGACAGAGGCGGCCTCCCCTGCGGGCGCGCGGGCGCCGCTGCTGCGGGCGCGCGGGGGCGCGGAGGCGGGCTCGTGGCGGGCGCCTCTCGCCCCAGCGCCTCGAGACGTGAGCGCGAGGGAGGACGCAGCGCAGAGGTCGCCTGGGGTGGCGCGAGCGGGCTCGAGCGTGGTGCCGATGGCGGGGGCTCGCCCTGGCGTTCGCTCTGGCCCTGGCGTTCGCTCTGGCCCTGGCGTTCGCTTGGAGAGACGTGGAGCGGGGCCGCTGCGGTGGGCGCGGGCGCGGAGGGAGGCGCCTCTCGGGTCGGCGCCTCGGGGGCTCCGGCTGCGCCCTCCCGCCCGCCTCGCGCGGGGGCCTCGTCGCTCGAAGGCGCAGCCGGTGGTAGCGAGATTCCCGTGGTCGAGGGGAGCGACGCCCTGACGAAGCGGGCCTCCTCTTCGGCGCTCCTGGGCGCGGCGGCCTCGAGGCTCGCGTTCGAAGCCTCGGCGGCCGCGGGTGCTGCGTGGCTCCTTGCCGAGGCCGCTGTGTCGGGCTCTGCGGCGGGTGCTCCGGCGGCCGCGGCGGCGCCGCTCGCCCCTGCCGCCGCTGCGTCGCCGGCCGGTGCCTCGCCCGCCGGCTCGAACATGTGGTCGAACTTGCCGGCGCGCAGGGCGATGAACATCGCCTTGTGCTGCTCCTGCATGAGCGAGCGGATCTTCTTCGCGAGCTCGGCCTCGTCGAGGAACTCGGCGTACGAAGTCTTGTTCGACTTCAGGATCCGCCCGCCGTCCATGAACAGGTGCGTGATGATGTGAGGCCGCTTGACGCCCGAATCCTCGGTCTGGATGTGGAACACCCTTCCCTTGTGGCGGACGTTGTTGTTGAAGCCGAGCTGCGGCGAGATGGGCTTCATCGAAGCGGGAACCCTCGGAGTAGACCGCGAGGGTACCACGACCGCGACCGATCCGTGCGCGCCGACTCGCCGCTCAGTCCTCGCTCCGTGCAGCGCGTGTGTGCTCATCGGCGCCGCTGTCGCCACGGTGGAGCGGCGCTCAGGGGAAGCAGCGCTCGAGCTCGTCGATGCCTTTCGCTCGCTCGCTGCACGCGAGCGCTTCGCGATCGGCGTGCTCGACGCAGCGCGTGTAAGCGGCACGGCGCTCGGCGCTCGAGCGAGCAGCCTCTTTTCGGTGCTCGAGCTCTGCGCCGGCGATCGTCGGCTCGGCCTGTCGGATGCGCAGCTCCGTCCAGCGGTCGAACAGGGCTCGGCACTCGGCCTCGTCGTCGACGCTGCGAGGCCACGCGAGCCACGCGGCCGTCGTCGCGAGCACCACGAGCACGCCGAGCGTCGCCACGGCGTCGTGGAGCTGTGGGTGCGGTCGAGCCTCCTCGGGGCGGCTCATCACGGGCCTCAGTAGAAGCAGGCGTCGACGCCGCTCGGAGAGGTCGCGCGCTCGACGCAGCCGAGCGCCTCCGGCGTGATGCGGCGGCCGACGCACTTCTTGATGAGCTCTTCGCCTCGATCGGCTCTCAGCGCCGCCACGCGTGTCGTCACGAGCGTGGCGTCGGTGACGTTCTGCGCGGCGAGCTCGAGCTCGGCGCTGCGCTCGAAGATGCGTGTGCACTCGGCTTCGGTCGCCGGGTGGCCGCAGCCCGCCGCGACCCCGAGCAGAACCACGGCGAACGGGAGGAGTGGGCCTCGCACGCGACACACCTTGGACAACCGGAGGCGGGAGCGCAAGCGCCTCTCGGCCCGCTGTCGGCGAGCGGCCCCAAGTCCGCGCGTTGCTCGCACTTTTCTGGACGCGTGTTCATGTCCTGCTACCTTGATGCACGTGGCGCGGGCCAAGACTCCCGGCGTGACGGTGGCCGAGGGCGACGAGCTGTCGTGCTCTCCCCGACCTGCACGCACATCGGGTGAACCGAGCGACGCTCGGTCCGGCAGCGCCCCCGTCGAAGCCGCAGCCGGGTCGCCACGCCCGGAGCCGGGATCCTCGGGCCGCGGGCACACCAGCCCACCCGCCCCGTCGAGCCGCTCCGTCGCGCCGCCCGCGAGCACACCACCTCCGAGCTCGCGTGCCAGCGTCTCGCCCCCTTCGCGGCGAGCCGGGGCGGGGGCGCGTCGAGCGTCGAGCGCTGCCGCGAAGCCCGAGGTGGACGCTCCCCGAGCACGGACACACCGCACGCCGCGGGTGAGGCCGCTCAGCCCGGAGGAGCACCTCGCACGCGCCATGGAGGCCTCCACCGCGCGATCACGCGGCATCTGGGCCCGCCGAGGGCTCGCCTCGCGCAACCGCATCGATCGCACCGTGCACGCGATGCTGTTGCGCCAGCTCTACCTCGCGCATTTCGAGCAGCGGCAATTCAAGGCGGCGCTCGAGGTCGCGGAGCAGGCCGCAGAGCTCGACGTCTTGCCCGACGTCGTGCAGCAAGACCTGGCGCGCGCGCTCGTCGCGCTCGGCGACGTCGACCGAGCAGTCTCGCACTTGCGGCTCGCGGCGAGGGTGGGCCCCGCAAGCCGTCGAGCCTTCCACTGGTGGACGCTCGGGAGCATCCTCTACGTCGCCGGCCGACTCGAAGACGCAGCTGGCGCGCTGGAGCGTGCGGCGAGGTGGGGCACGCGCGACAAACCGCTCTACCAAGGGCACCTCGCGCTCGCCCAGCGCGCGCTGGGCCTGCCGACGGCCGACCTCGCCGAGCTCTACGAGCGGCTCGAGGCCGTACCGGCCGGTCGTGGCTACGGTCGCTTCGTCCTGGGCCTGCTCGCCGAGCAGCGCGCGGAGCGCGAGCTCGCACGGAGGCACCTCGAGGCCTTCGTCGTCCGGAGCACCGAAGGGCGCGCTGCGCTCGCCATCGCGCTCGAGGGCGAGGTGGAGCTGGCACGGGTGGCGCTCGCTCGGCTGGCCCAGCCCACCTGAACGGGCTCTGCGACCCGGCCTGAGCCTACGGAGGGCCGCGCGCGAAGCGGCGCCGATGGACCGGTGCGAGCCGCGCGACACCGAGTTGCTCGTCGCAGGGTCCTGGATCTCCGAACGAGTCTGCTAAGCTCTCCCCACGCGCATTCTCTGCGCCTATTCGGGAGCCCAGACGATGACGACGTTCGGTGCACGCGCCCTCGGAGCGCACATGGCCCATGCTGCCGCCGCGCTCACGGCCACGTTGCTCACCCTCCTCTTGCCGGCGGTCGCCTTCGCCCAAGAAGGCGACGCCTTCACGGCCGCGCTCGAGAAGGGGCCAGCCTTCGCTGGAGGTGCTGCCTTCCTCGGTGGGCTGCTCGTGAGCCTCACGCCCTGCGTCTATCCGATGATCGCCATCACGGTGAGCGTGTTCGGCGCGAAGCAGGCCAAGAGCAAGCGCGAGGCGATGCTGCTGTCGACGAGCTTCGTCGGCGGCATGGTCGTGCTCTTCACCACGATGCTCGTCGTGGTGGCGCTCACCGGCGGCGTCTTCGGCACCGTGCTCCAGAACAAGTGGGTGGTCGTCGGCATCGCGTGCATCTTCGTCGCGATGGCGGCTTCGATGTTCGGCGCCTTCGAGATGACGCTGCCCGACTCGATCATGAACCGCCTCTCGACGGTCGGCGGCGCGGGCTACGGCGGCGCCTTCATGCTCGGTCTGGTGAGCGGCATCGTCGCCGCGCCCTGCACGGGCCCCGTGCTCACGGGCATCATCCTCTGGATCGGCAAGACGCAGAACGTGCTGCTCGGCAGCATCGTCGGTCTCAGCTTCGCGCTCGGGCTCGGTCTGCCGTTCTGGTTCGTCGGCACCTTCGCAGCGAGCCTGCCCAAGGGCGGCCGGTGGATGAACTGGGTCAAGTCCTTCTTCGGCATCGTGATGCTGGTCGTCGCGCTCTACTTCCTGAAGAACGCCTTCCCCTGGATGACGTCGTTCGTTCACAACAACTCGACCTACTTGATCGTCGCCGCCGTCGTGGCGGTGGTCGGCCTCGCGATCGGCGCGGTGCACGTGAACTGGGACGACGGCGGCATCGTTCCGAAGCTGCGCAAGGGGCTCGGCATCGCGGCGGTCGTCGGCGGTGGCTACGTGTTCGTCGCCGCGCTCGACAAACCCAAGGAGGTGAGCGCGGAAGAGATCGCCAAGGCGCTCGCCGACGAGGCCGCCAAGAGCGGGGCGGACAAGCCGCTGAAGCCGCTCACGTGGATCAAGGACGAAGCCGAGGCCGTGCTCGCAGCGCGCAACGAGAAGCGCCCCCTGCTCATCGACTTCGGCGCCGAATGGTGTGGCGCCTGCAAGGAGCTCGAGCGCAACACCTTCTCGGACGCGCAGGTACAGGCCAAGGGCGGGCGCTTCGTGGCGGTGAAGGTCGACGCGACCGACGACGAGGACCCCAAGATCGTCGCCCTCATGAAAAAGTATGAGGTCAAAGGATTGCCGACGGTGATCCTGGTCGACTCGGAGGGCAAGGAGCAGAAGCGCTTCGTCGACTACGTCGCGCCCAAGGAGTTCGCGGTCGCCCTCGAGGCGGTCAACTGAGGAGCGGCGCTCCGCCGAGCCGACCATGCGCGCGCCGACGCACAGCCGAGTCTCTGGCGCGCCGCGCGGTCGGCGCGCCGCCTGTGCCCTGGGCTCTGCCGCGCTCTCTCTGCTCTTCGTGGGCGCCTGCGGCTCGGAGCCGGCAGAGGCCGTGCTGGGTGTGGAGACGGGGCTGCGCCCCGGCGTCGACTTCGACGCGGTCGCGGTGAGGCTCCGGGTCGACGCCGAGCCCGTGCTCGAGCGCACCCTGACGGGCGCCGAGCTCGGCTTCCCGCTCGAGCTCGACTTCCCGGAGCTCGACGACGGCGCGGCCATCGACGCGAGCGTGGTCGCGAGCTTCGGCCGCACCCAGGTCGTCGCGCGCAGCGTGGCGACGACCGCGGTCGCAGGGCGCAAGCTGCTCTTGCGCGCGCCGCTCGAGGCCGCTTGCTCCGGTGCACGCGCGCCCACGTGCACGGGGGGCACGACCTGCGCCGCCGGCGTGTGCGTCGACCCCTTCGTCGACGCCTCCGAGGTCGAGGACTACTCCGCGAGCTGGGCCTCGGGCTCCGACGACGCCTGTGGCGATGGCGGTGAGCCGGTGGTGCTCGTCGGCAAGGGGCAGGCGGACTACCTGCCGATCCAGCAGGGCGAGACGCTCCAGGTCGAGGCCGGTCCGCAGGGCGGCTACCACGTGTGGATCTCGGCTCGGCTGAAGAACCTGCGCCAGACCGGCACGGTCACCGAGGTGCGAGGTCGCGTCGAGGAGCTCGACTACGACACGCCGCCCTACAGCGTCGTCTTCCGCCTCGAGCGCGACGAAGGCGGCTTCTGCAAGGTCTACGGGCTGCGCTTCCAGCTCGACAGCCCCGAGATGCCGATCGCCTCCTTGCTGGGCAAGGAGCTCGACGTCATCGTGTCCGTCTCCGACCCGAATGGCGCTTCGGCGACCGCGCAAGCGCGCGTGAGGCTCTCGGACGACTTCCTCTGAGCTTGCGCGAGCTCGTGCGGGTCGGGCTCGAGCTCCGGCGCGCGGCGCGAGAACCAGCCCGCGGTGAGCACGTCGAGCGTCGCCTCGGCCACGGCGACGTCGGCCTCGGCCATCGCGCGCGCGCGCTCGTCCGCGTCCGGGTCGTCGAGCTTCGCCTTGGCGCGCCGCCAGAGCGCGAGCGCCTCGAGCGCGCGATCTTCGAGGGCCCGGCGCTGGCGCTCTCGATCGAGCCGGAGCCGCTCGACCGCCGGCTCGTCGTCGCCGCGCAGCAACCGGTCGAGGCG
>CALKVW010000052.1 GCA_938004785.1 uncultured Polyangiaceae bacterium | reverse complement strand
CGGCGCGACCGAGCGGCGCACGGTGCGCTCGGCGAGCTCGTCCTCGGCCTCGCTGCGCGCGATCCCCAGCGTGCTCGAGCTCCTGCCTGGCGACGCCGTCGCGCTCACGCCCTACCGCGTGGTGCGGCGCATGGCCGCGGGCGGCATGGGCGAGCTCTACGAGGTCGTGCACCCGGAGCTCGGGCGGCGCGCGGCCATGAAGGTGCTGCACCGCAGGCACGTGCTGCGCGCCGATCTGGCGCTGAGGATGCGCGACGAGGCCCGCATGCTCGCTTCGCTCACGCACCCGAACCTGCCCACGGTGTACGACGCGGGCACGCTCGACGACGGGCGCCCCTTCCTCGTGATGGAGCTGCTCGAGGGCAACGACCTGCGCCGCGAGCTCGCGCGCTTCGGCATGCTCGCGGTGCCCTCCGCGGTGGGGCTCGTGGCGCAGGCGCTCTCGGCGCTCTCGGCCGTGCACCAGGCGTCGATCGTGCACCGCGACGTGAAGCTCGAGAACCTCTTCCTCTGCACCGACGGGCGTCTCAAGCTGCTCGACTTCGGCATCGCGCGCACCGAGGAGCTCGCGAGGCTCGGCCGCACGGGTCGAGGCGTGGCGCTCGGCACGCCGAGGGCGATGGCGCCCGAGCAGTACGAAGCGAGCGAGGTCGACGCGCGCACGGATCTCTACGCCGTGGGCGTGGCGCTCTTCGAGCTCGTCACCGGGCGCGGTCTCTTCGACGAGGTGGCGCGCACGGTCGACGCGCTCCGGCTCGCGCACTGCGAGAGGCAGCCTCCGCGCCCTTCCTCGGTCGCGCGCCAGCCGGTGAGCGAGGCCTTCGACCGGGTCGTGCTGCGCGCGCTGCACAAGGAGCCCTCGCGCCGCTACGCGACGGCAGACGAGCTGCGTCGCGCGCTGCTCGAGGCGGTGCGCGAGCCCACCTCCTTCGACGACGAGCCCACCGACTTCGACGGCCGCGCGACCTGAGGCGCCGAGCGCACGGCGCCTCCCTCGCGCTTCGCGCCACGAACGAAGAGAGGGGCCAGCGGCCCCTCTCGATGCGTCAGCTTGGCGGGACCGATTGCCCGCGCGCCTCTCCGCGCAGGCTCAGCTCACTGCGGCGGAGGCAGCGGCACCGTGCCGACGGTCGTACCGGGCTCGGCGACCCAGCGCCAGTTGTCGACGAGCGTGGTCGAGTCCAGGATGCCGTCGCCCGAGTCGTAGGTGCCCCAACGGATCGTGATCTCGGCGACGTCGTCGGGGATCGGCGCCTGCGTCTGCAGCCAGCTGGTCGCCGCGTGGCCCTCGAAGCCCGTGCCGGTGAGCTCGGCGTTGCCGAGCGCGCACGCGAAGCTCTTGCCGCCCGCGGTGCAGGGAGGCCCGCCCGAGCAGCCGCAGACCTGCACGAAGGCGTTGTTCACGCTCACGGGGTTGCCGAGCTGATCGAAGCTGATGTTGCCGTCGGTCTGCCCGGCGGGGATCGGCGAGAGGATCGCGACGAAGAAGTCGTTGAACTGGCTGCAGACGTAGACTGGCCACTCGTAGGTGTAGAAGTCGAAGTCGAAGCTGAAGCCCTTCGCGTTGGAGGGCTTGCGCACCGTGATCTCCACCGCGGTGCCGTCGTTCGGCGTGCCGGTCGTCACGTTCGGGCACGAGGGCGACTCCTTGGGGAAGCCATCCGGGTGGCCGCTCGTGTAGCCCTTGGAGAAACCGCTCGGGCTCGCGTAGCCCGGGTCGCTCGGCTGGCGCGCGGCGCCGCTCGAGACGGCGAGCATCTTCGAGCCCTCGCGCACCATCACGTTGGGCCCGAAGCCCGTGAGCACGCCGTGGCCGCGGTGGAAGTTCGCGAGCTGCGTCGCGCCCGTCGGCGGATCGGCGCCGTTCACCATGACCCACTTGGCGTTGGTCACGCCCCAGTCTCCCGGGCCGCTCGAGAACTTGCAGAGCCCCACCGCGCGCGCGGCGTCGTTCGGATCCATCGAGTCGATCGCGAGCGCGTCGTCGCAAGCTGTCGGCGCTTCGTCGATCTGGCCGTCGCAGTTCTCGTCGGCCGGCTCCGGCGCGGCGTCGCCGCCACCTTCGCCCTCGGTCGGCGTCGGCACCTCGACGGCGCCCGGGTTCACGTTCGGATCGCAGTCGTTGCAGTCGCCCTGCGTGACCGTGTAGCCGTCCTCGTCCTTGTCTTCGTCGGGGCCGGAGTCGCAGCCGGGCACGCCGCTCGAGCCACCGACGCCGACCTCGAAGCCCGAGCTCGTCGTCGTCGTGGCCTCGGTGCCGGTCGACGAGGCGCCGCCCTCGCTGCCGCCTCCGGTGCCCTGGCTGCCCGAGCTGAAGACGCCGTCGTCCGAGGTGCCTGCGGTGCACGCACCGACGAGGGCGAGCACGGTGGTGGTGATACCGAGCGTGAGCGAGCGACGAAGCATGCGGCCTCCAGCGGGGAAAGAGGAGCGAGCGCGGCCGCTCGCAGAAGCTTCGTCGATGCTAACGCGAAAGTCTTGCGCGTGAACCCAGCAGCCCGAGGGTTTCCCCTGGGCGAGCACGATTCCCGCCGCCAGGCCTCGTCCGGCACGAGAACGCACGAAGGCTGCGCGCTTGCGCAGCCTTCGATGCTCCGAAGCTCGCAGGAGTAGCCGGGCTCAGGGAGGCGTCGCGAACTGGCCGGGGAAGGGGTTCGCGTCGAGGCGCTTCTGCGTATCGCCCAGCGGCCAGGTGGCGGGGCTCGAGCCACGCTCGTGGAAGAGCGCGACGCCGATGACGCCCACGTTGCGCGCTTCGCCGTGCTTCTTCTGCGCGTAGGAGTCGCGCACCGAGCCGAAGCGGAAGGCCGCGACGGCGTCGGCGCTCTGGCGGAAGCCGTCGATCTCGATCTGGCCGTGCGGCTCGATGAGGTAGCCGCGTTTGCCGAAGCTCGCGGCCTTGCCGTCGAGCACGTCGAGCCCGTCGACCGAGACGATGATCTCGAGGCGCGCAGGCACGTGGCTCTTCACGACGATCGAGTAGCGGTCGCCCGCGCGGCCCACGATGAACTTCTTGTCGGCGGCCTCGAAGCCGCTCAGGAAACGATCGCGATCGTCCTTCAGGCCGAGCGTCGCGATGCCGTTGCCGATGTCGATCCGCCCGTCGGCGAGCTGGCGGAAGCCCACCGCGCTCGCCATCGCGCGCGCGCCCTCGGCGTCGTTGTAGAAGACCGAGGCCATCGCCACGGGGTTGGTGCTGTCGGCGCGCACGAAGGGCGAGCTCGTGATCCTGCTCGAGCGCGTCTCGCCCCACTCGGTGCCGAGCCCGGGGCGGTTCTGCGGCTCCGACGGGCGCTCCTGCTGTCGCACCGCGCTGTCGCCTCCGGGGCCGGCCTTCATCGGCGACGGCGGCGCCATCGAGCCGCTCGCCTCGGCCTCCATCGCCGGTGAGGGCGCAGCCTGCGGGGCCGCCATGTCCGCGCTGGCGGAGGCGCCGTAGCCGCCCCCAGGCTCCGCGCCCGTCTTCGCCCCGTAGCTGGCCGGCGCGGCGCCGCCGCCGCAGCCCACGGCTGCGAGCATCGTGAGACAAACTCCGGAAATCCAAGTGCGTGCGGCGAAGTCCATGGCGGTTCTCCTCGTGCCCGGTGGCGGTGTTCGAACGAGAGAACGAAGCACCCCGGTGGGCCTTACAGGCTCGAAGCGCGAAAGGCGCGCTGCGAGAGCGGAGCAGCCCGCGACCCCGCCCACAAGGGTGGCCGGTGAGGCCGCCACACGTGGATCAGCCGCCCTTGGCGGTCTCCTGCAGCCAGGCGAGCACGGTGAGCGAGTCCGGGTAGACCTTCAGCGTCGCTTCGCTGCTGCGCTTCTCGATCGGGCAGATCTCGCGCGCCGCGAAGACCTTGCGAGCGAGCTCCTTGCCCGTGCGCGCGTCGTAGGCCACGACCTCCTCGTCGATCGCCACGCGCGGCAGGCTCATCGGCTCACCGTAGGGTTTGCCGTCCTTCATCATCTGGTAGCCGTCGCAGTCCGACAGCTTGCGCTCGGGCTGCGCCTTGCCCGTCGCGACGACGTCGGGCGCCGCGAGCGTGCCCTTGCGCCCCACGGCGTGCGCGAAGTCGCGCAGGTCGACGTACAGGATCAGCGCCTCGGCCTCACGCGCGCCGCCGAGCGGCTTCGCCACGAGGCCCTCGATGTGCCGCCGCAAGAAGGGCCCGCGCACGTTCCACTGGCCCTTCAGCGCCACGGGCTTCACGGGCCCGTCGCCCACCTGCACGCTCGCCTCCAGCGCGTAGGGCTCGTAGCCGCCGACGTCGGCCGCGGGGATCATCGCCAGCACCTCGGCAGGCTCGAAGCGCAACACGAGCTTGCCGAGCTCGTCGGCGCTCGCCGACTTGCCCGCGAGGCGGACCTTCGCCTTGGGTGCGGCGAGCACCTCGAGATCGAGGCCTCCCAACTTGTTCGTGTAGGCGCCTCCGGCCTTCTCGAAGAGCCAGAGCGCGCCTCCGTCTTGGTCGATGTCGTCCCCTCCTCCTTGGATCTTCAACCAATCGTCGCCCTCGGGGCGCTCGGCGGCCTCCTTCGGCGAGAAGGGCAGCTCGACCTTGCCGAAGGCGTAGTAGCTGGTGAGCATGCCGCCTCCGCGTGCGTCGAGCGACAGCTCCCGCATGTCGCCGAGGTACTGGATGTCGCTCGGCTTCACCTCGAGCTTCGCGACGCCCTGATCGTCCGCGGTCGCGCTCGCGGAGCCGGCGTTCACCTTCAGCCCGGCGCGCGTCTTCACCTCGATGACGTACTTCTCGTTCGTCGCTTCGAGCACCTTCGCCTCGAGCTTCGCCTCCTCGCTGCAGCCCGAGAGCGCGAACGAAGCCGCGAGCGCGAGCGGCGCCACGAGCGAGGACCAAGGCGGAGCGAATCGGGTCGAGCGGCGCATGGCGCCGAGGCTCGACGATCCAGCGAGCCGCATCAAGCCGACCGAGCCCGCATCTTCTGCGCATGGAAGACACGAAGGCGCCGCGACCTCTCGATCGCGACGCCTCGTGCTCGGCCAGTCAGGCGCTCCATCTGAGGAGCGTCAGCCCGCGCGTGGGTGGGGCCCCACGCGCCAGCAAGTCAGTTCGCTTCTTCGAACTCGGCGTCGATCACGCCGTCCTTGTTCTTGCCGCCGGCCGGGGGCGCGTCGCCACCTGCGTCGGGGCCGTCGCCCGGGCCGCCCGGCGCGCCGGGGCCACCCTGGCCGTACATCGCGCCGGCGATCTTGTGCGCTTCCTTCTCGAGCTTCTCGAGGCAGGCGGTGATCGCGGCGTCGTCCTGCTTCTCGATGGCCGAGCGCGACTCGACGATGATCTCCTTGAGCGACTTCGCGTCGGCCTCGGGGATCTTGTCCTTGTTGTCGTCGAGCGTCTTTTCGATCGTGTAGCAGAGCGTGTCGAGCTTGTTGCGGCGCTCGATCTCCTCGCGCTTCTTCTTGTCCTCGGCCTCGTGCTCCTGCGCGTCGCGCACCATCTTCTGGATCTCGTCCTCCTTGAGGCCCGAGTTCGCCGTGATGGTGATCTTCTGGTCCTTGCCCGTGGCGGTGTCCTTGGCGTGGACCGAGAGGATGCCGTTGGCGTCGATGTCGAAGGTGACCTCGATCTTCGGCACGCCGCGCGGCGCCGGCATGATGCCTTCGAGGTGGAAGCGGCCGAGCGTGCGGTTGTAGCGCGCCTCGGTGCGCTCGCCCTGCAGGACGTGGATCTCGACGCTCGGCTGGCTGTCGCCCGCCGTGCTGAAGATCTCCTTCTTCTGCGTCGGGATCGTGGTGTTGCGCTGGATCATGACCGTCATCACGCCGCCGAGCGTCTCCACGCCGAGCGAGAGCGGCGTGACGTCGAGCAGCACGAGGTCCTTCACGTCGCCGGAGAGCACGCCGGCCT
Organism: uncultured Polyangiaceae bacterium; assembly: GCA_938004785.1. GTDB lineage: Bacteria > Myxococcota_A > Polyangia > Polyangiales > Polyangiaceae > CALKVW01. The sequence goes on along the minus strand of CALKVW010000052.1, from coordinate 431 downwards.
GCACGGCGGCGCCGATGGCGACGACCTCGTCCGGGTTCACGCCCTTGTGCGGCTCCTTGCCGAAGAACTTCTTCACGAGCTCCTGCACGAGCGGGATGCGCGTGGAGCCGCCGACCAGGACGATCTCGTCGATCTCCTCGGCCTTCTTCTTCGCGTCGGCCAGCGCCTTCTTCACCGGCTCGAGGCTCTGCTCGACGAGCGGGCGGATCATCTGCTCGAACTTCGCGCGGCTGAGCTGCTTCTGCAGGTGCTTGGGGCCCGAGGCGTCGGCCGTGAGGAAGGGCAGGTTGATCGTGGTCTCCTGCACCGTCGACAGCTCGATCTTGGCCTGCTCCGCGGCGTCCTTCAGGCGCTGGATGACCATCTTGTCGTTCGAGACGTCGAGGCCCGTGTCCTTCTTGAACTCGGCGAGCAGCCACTCCATCACCAGG
>CALKVW010000051.1 GCA_938004785.1 uncultured Polyangiaceae bacterium | reverse complement strand
GGAGGTGCCGGTGGAGGGAGCGGCTTGGGCGCGCTCGGCGGCGGCGCAGCAGGCGGGGGCGCAGCAGGCGGGGGCGGCGGCCCAGCGACCGGGGCGCCGGGGATGCCCATGCCCAGCTGCGTGGAGCGGATCGCGCGGTTCGGCCTCCCCGGAACCGACGCCGGCGCTGCGGGCGCGTGCGGGTGCGACGGGGGCGGCTGCGGCACCGGCGGGCGAGGCGCCGACGGGGGTGGGAAGCCCCCCGGCACGGCCGGAGAGCGGATGCCCTCGAGCATGCCCGCGAGGTCCGGCGCGGGGGCGATGCGGGTGGCGCCGCCACCCTCGTCGTCGTCGTGCGTCGGAGCGGCCGGAGCCGCAGGCGGCGGCGGCTCCGAGCCTTGGGCGGCGCGCGCGGCGAGCGCCATGATGTGCGCCGGCAGCTCACGCATCACGGTGGCGTCCTGGCCCTCGGGCGCAGGCGGCGGAGAGGGAGGCGCCGGCGCGGGCGCAGGGGCCGGGCGCGGCGCGGCCTGCGCGGAGGGCCGGGGCGGGGGCGCCGCCATCGGCTCGCTACGCCGCGACTCCTCGGCCATGTGGCCCACCGCGACCATCGCCGTCGCGGCCTGGTCGTCCTCCACCGAGTCGTCGTCGTCGAGCGGACCGAGGCGCGCCGCGAGGCCGGGATCGGCGAGCCAGTGCTCCATCTGCTGGCGCAGCTGCAGCACGTTGGTGGTGCGCCGCGACGGGTCGGGCGTGAGAGCCGCCGAGAGGATCGCCTGCAGACGATCGTCTTGGATGCCGTAGTGGATGAGCCCGGGCACCCCGTGCGGGATGCGCTGCTCCATCTCCGGGCGTTGCTCACCGAAGGGCCAAGCGCCGGTCAGCGAGGTGAACAGTGTTCCGGCCACGGCCCACACGTCGTCGGGCGGCTGGATCTGGCCCGTCCGCAGACGCTCGGGTGAGTGAAACTGCTGGCTCTGCGCGACCTTGCGGACGTCGGCGATGACGCCTCGTTGCTCCGGGCTCGCCGTCTGGACGAGGAGGCACGAAGGCGAGACGGCCCCATGCGCCACACCGTGTTGGTGGAGCGACTCGAGGTGTTTGGCCAATCGGATGGCCCATCCCACGGCATCACGCGGGTGGAGTGGGCCTCGTTGTCGTATCCAGTCGGCGAGCGTTTCCAAGGAGCGCCTTCCAGGCTAGTCCGCCTGAGGTCGAGAGTGTAGCCCAGGGTGCACCCCCGGAGTCACTTTCGCTGCAACCGGCGGGCTGCGGTCCGCCCGCGGGGGATGTCTCCCGCAGGGTCGGCTCACAAGCGGACGGTCTCGAACAGCGCCGCAGGCACGGAGCCCGTCCGCCCGAGCGCGTCGATGAGGTCGTCGGCGGGGCAGCGGCCCTTCGCGAGGCGCGCCTCGAGGGGCTCGAGGTAGACCGACTCGTCGCGGCCGTCGGCTCTCCTGCGCGCCCGTCGCTCGAGCCCGCCTCGGGCGATCGCCACCATGCGGTTCACGATCTCGAGGATCGGCGCGCCGCCGATCTGGGAGGCCAGCGCGGTCCGCCCGACCTCTGCGCGCAGGCGCAGGAGCTGCTCGGTGGAATACGGCGCCACGAGGTCCTCGGCCTCGGAGAGCGCGCGCTCGTCGTAGAAGATGCCGGTGAAGATCGCCGCGGGCGCGACGAGCAGATCCCTCGGGAGCGAGTCGGCGCCGCGCACCTCGAGCGTGCGCTTGAGGCGCACCTCGGGGAACATCGAGTTGAGGTGCGTCACCCAGTCGGCCTCGGTCGCGACGTGGCCCTCGAAGCCGTTCGCCATGAAGTCGCGGAAGCTCTGCCCCGTGTTCTCGACGACCTTGCCTTCACGCAAGAGGAGGAACATCGGCGCGTCGAGCACCCACTCCACGTAGTCGGCGAAGCCGCCCTTCGAGTCGAGCACGCGCGGCACCAGCCCCTGACGCGAGGGGTCGACGTCGGTCCACACGTCGGCGCGGTAGCTCTTGCCGCCGTAGAGCGCGCCCTCGACGAAGGGCGAATTCGCGAGGCTCGCGATGAAGAAGGGCGAGAGGCGCAGGCCCACGCGCAGCGCCCGCATCGCCTCCGCCTCGCTCGCGTAGTCGAAGTTCGCCTGCACCGTGGCGGTGCGGCGCATCATCTCGAGGCCGTGTGCGCCGCGCGTCGGCAGGTAGCGGCGCATCACGCCGTAGCGCGACTTCGGCACCCAATCGAGATCGGCCTGGGCGGCGAGCGGGTGGAAGCCGAGGCCCAGCCAGGCGATGCCTTCGCCGAGCTCTCGACGGAACAGATCGCTCACGGCGGCGAGCTCCGCGTGGTGCTGCGTGAACTCGGCGTCGATCGCGTGCAGATCGCGCAGCGGCGCGCCGGACAGCTCGAACTGCGCGCCGGGCTCGAGCGTGACCGAGGCGCCGTCCTTCTCGAGCGCGAGCAGCGGGTCGTCCTGCGTGACGCGCCAGCCGTGCGAGGCGCAGAGCTCGCGCATCACACGCACGACGCCGTGATCGCCACCGTAGTGCAGCGGCCGGAGCGAGCGCTCGAGCAAGCCGAACTTCTCCGCCTCGGCGCCGATCAGGGCCTCCGAGCGGGGCCGGATCGCGCGATGCAAGGGCGCGAGCAGATCGTCGAAGGAGCGGATCGGCACGAGCTCGGATTCATCCACGGACCCCATCGGGGCGCGGTTATAGCGTCCGGTGGGGCGCTGCGCCGCACAAATGCGCAGCTCGCGCGGGCGCGTCGATCCCCGCGCTCGAGCTCGAGGCGGCGAGCGTGGGCTCAGGCGCGGCTCGGCGCGACGAACTTGCGATCGAAGAGGCGCAACCTCCGCAAGAGCAGGTCGAGCACGAAGAGCACGATCGCGAGCAGCACGAAGCGCGACCAGAGATCCTCGTGGTAGGTGATCGACTGCCCGGCGGGGTCGAAGATCTCCGCGATCGACGCGGGCGACATGGCCCCGCCGGTCGCCGTCGCGGCGGCGGCGAGCAGCGCGCGGTTCGGCTCGAAGCTCGCGTACTCGCGCGGGTACGGGTGCGAGACGTGGCCGTAGCTCACGGCGACGACCTTCTGCGATCCGTCCGGCTGCTCGCGCAGGTGCTCGGCCTTCAAGAGGAAGCTGCCGTAGCGATCCATCGGCACCTCGGCCTGGTAGCGGCCGGGCGCGATCTGGCGGAGCTCGAAGACGCGCGACTCGCCCTTGGGCTCGGGCCCCGAGAGCGTGAGCTTCGAGACGAGGCCGTTCTCGAAGCGTTCGTCCGGCGTGAAGGCGTCGACGCTCGCGGTGAGCACGCCGCCTGCGATCTCCGCGCGCATGTCGAGCTCGCGCTGGTGTTTCTGGCGCATGTGCTCGCGCACCATCTGCCCCCAGAACTGCTCGAAGCCGGGCCAACGCAGCCACTCCACCGCCCAGCGCGATTTGACGTCGCTCGTCCACGCGAGCGACCAGCCGAGGCCCACGCGCCAGCGCGCGAGGATCGGCTCGCCGGTGTCGCTCGCGAGCAGCTGCTCCGCGGGCGTCGGCTTCATCTGCGTCGACACGTAGCCGTGCAGGTAGGGCGCCGTGCGCACGTCGACGCCGCGGAGGAACTGCGCCGAGCCCGTCTGCGTGACGGGGAACCACTCCTCGACCGCGGCCGCACGCGCGATGAGCTCGGTCTCCTTGGTGAAGATGCGCGGCAGGTTGTTCGCGTCGCTCACCGCGTGGAAGCGCCCACCGCCCGTGTCGGCGATGCGCCGGAGCAGCTGCTCGTCGACCTCGCCCAGACCGACCGTGGTGACCGTGATCGACTCGGCGACCATCGCGCTCACGAGATCGTCGATGCCGGAGGTCGGCGAGCGGCCGTCGGTGAGCAGGATGACGTGCTTGCGCCTGGCCTGCACGACGGTGATGTCCTGGTAGGCGGCGTCGAGCGCGCCGAAGATCTCGGTGCCTCCACCGGGCTGGATGCGCGCGATGTCGCCGATGATACGCGAGCGGTTGCGCGCGGGCTGGAACTTCACGTAGCGCGTCGGTGTGGTGTCGAAGGCGATGACCTCGATGAGATCGCCGGGCGAGAGCACGCCGACGGTGGCCTTCGCCGCGGCCTTCGCCATCTCCATCGGCAGACCGGTCATCGAGCCGGAGCGGTCGATGACGAGCGAGATCGCGACGCTCGGCATCTCCTTCTTGCGCTCGTTCTCCATGCGCACCGGCAGCATGCGCTCCATGGTCGTGCGATACCAACCGCCGAGCCCGTAGCCCTGCTCACCGCCCGCGAAGAGGAAGCCTCCTCCGAGATCACGCACGTAGCGTTCGATCAGATCCTGCGCGCTCTGGCCGAGCTGATCCTTCGCGACGTCGCTCAGGATGACGAAGTCGAAGCGCTCGAGCTCCTTGAGCGTGCCGGGGAAGCCGACGGCGGGGCGCACGTCGACGTCGAACTGCTGCGCCGTGAGCGCGCTCGAGAGCGGCCCTGCGTGCTCGGGTGTGCCCTCGACGTAGAGCACGCTCGGCCGACCCGGCACGTCGATCGTCGTCGCGACGCGGTTGTTGTCGGCGAAGGTGTCGGCGCTGATCTGGTCGAGCTCGAAGGCGTAGGTGACCGGCCCTGCGTAGCGGACCACGCTCTTCCACACGACCTGGTTCGGGCCGGGCACGAGCTCGAGCTCACGCACGCCGTCGAGGCCGTTGAGCGCCTCGCCCTGGTAGAGGCGCGCGCGGGCCTTGGTCGCGCGGCTCGCGTAGATCGAGGCCTTCACCTCGAAGGTCTCGCCCACCTTCACGCGATCGGGCATGCCGAGCGACTGCACGGCGACCTCCGGCGGCGTGGGCCGGTCGTAGGGCACCGTGTAGAGGCGCACGCCGAGATCGCGGGCGCGGTTCGCCTCCGCGAGCACGTCGCCGTCGGTCTCGGCGCCGTCGGACACGAGCACCGCACGCTTGAGGTAGCCCGGCGGATAGAGGCCGTAGGCGTGCTGGAGTGCGGCCTGCAGATCCGAGCCCGCACCAGGCGTCGCGAGCGGGTCCTTCGCCTCGGCCTCGGCCGCGACGTGCCTCGCGATTCGTACGCGGCCGTCGTCGCCTGGCTCGACGAGGCGCGGGCGCTTGGCGAAGCTGAGCACGCGCACCAGACCGTCGTCGGGTTTGTCGCGCATCGCCGCCTCGACGAGCTGCTCGGCGTCGGCGAGGGCCTCGTCGGGCACGGAGTCGGAGACGTCGACGACGTAGATCGTGCAGACCTTCTGCGTCTCGGCAGTGCGCGCGAGGCGGGCCATGCCGAAGGCGAGCGAAGCGACGAAGCCGATGCGCAGCAGCACCGAGAGCACACGCTGCGGCCAGGGCAGATCCGCGAGCGACTTCGCGAGCACCGCCACGAACCAGGGCGCGAGCAGCGCGACGCCGAGGATGCGCGGGTTCAAGAGCTCGTACTTCACGCCCTCGTGCACCCACGCGATCGTGGGATCCGGGTGGAGCAGCACGTATTTGCGGTAGGCGTAGAAGGCGAGCCCGGCGACCGCGAGCGTGCTCGTGACCCAGCCCGCGACGGAGAGCCGCGCGCGCCAGGGCGAGGCCTTGCGCGGGGGCCTGCGCGAGGCCGGGGGGCGTTCACTCGTGGGGCCGCTCACACCGTGATCCTCCGGTGGTAGGTGAGCCACTCGATCGCGCTCACCGCCACCACGGCGAGCAAGAGGTAGATCCAGATCTCACGCCGCACACCGACGACGAAGCCGCTCGGCTCACCCGCGAGCGTGCCACCCACCTCGAGCTTGTCCATCGGCGTGATCGCGCTCTCTCGTGGGTCGACGAGGTTCGCCGCGAAGCCGGCCTCGAAGGCGTCTTCGGTGCCCTCGCCCTTCAGCGTGTAGAAGCCGGCCCTCTGGCCCAGGAAGACCGCCCTGCCTTCGTCGACCGGCACACGCAGCTCCCGCCCACCCGGCGCGACGAGCGTGGCCTGCGCGAGCCCCGAGGGCGCCGGGATGCGCCACACCGTGCCGGTCGCGAAGCTCGAGATGTAGCGCGTGTCCTCCTCGACGAAATCGTTGATGACGTTCAGGAGGAAGAGCGGCCACGAGATGCGGAGCGGCAGGTCGGTCTGTCGCACGTCGACGCCGAGCGCGACGAACTTCATGCCCTCGCGCCGGCCGGCCACGAGGATCGGGCCCTTGAAGCTCCTGCCGACGACCTTGTCTTCCTTCTTGGGCTCGAGCACCCGCGCGCGCGCCACGTTCACGTCGGAGAGGAGCGTGTGGCGCACGATGGGGTGCGTCGCGTCGACCTCGTCGAAGCCGAGCGGGTACTTGGGGTCGACGTCGTCGATGGGCTCGCCCGCCGCGACCGGAGAATTCGGCCCGCTCGGGTCGAGGTACAGCGCGTGCCCGCTGCCCGCGACCCACGCGGGCGTGACGCCGTCGAAGATCGTGACGTCGTAGCTGCCCTCGGAGGGGTAACGATCCGGGGCGATCACCGTGACGTCGAGGAACTCGTCGAGCAGGAGCGCGGCCTCGAGGTACATGTTGCCGGCGCTCACGACCTGCACGCGCGCGCGGCGGCGCTCGGGCAGGAGCGCGTAGGCCACGTCGTCGGCGGGCAGCGCATCGCTCGTGCCGTCCACGAGCTTGATGCGTGCCTCGAGCGTCTTCGAGGCGCCCGAGAGGTTCGGGAAGAAACGAGGCAGCCGCTCCTCGGGGCCGAGGCGGAGGCGCGTCACCTCGGTCACCTCGCCGTCGCCGAGCAGCGACAGCTCGAGATCGAGCGGCTCGGTGCTCGTGTTCGTGAGCTCGAGCATCGCCTCGTAGCGCGACTTGTCGAGTGGGTAGCGCCTGACCGAGAAGGCGGTGATCGCGGCGTTCTTCGAGCTCTCGCCGAGCTTCACGTAGGAGAGCTTCACGTCGCCGAGCCTCACCTGACCCAGCGCGTCGCTCGCCGGACCGAGCGCGCCGTCGGACACGACGATGATCTCGGGCTGCGGCAGGCCGCGCAGGGTGTCGGCGGCGAAGCGCAGCGCGCGCGGGAAGTCCGCCCTGCAGTCCTGCGCTTCGACGAGCGTGAGCGCCTGCTCGAGCTCGCTCGGCTCGCCGGTCAGCGTGGACAGCGGCGTCAGCGTCGCGTCCATCTGCGCGAGGATCATGCGGTCGCTCGCGCCGAGGCCGCGGATCATGTCGCGCACGCGCAACTTGCCGGCCTCGAGACGGCTCGGCGCCACGTCGGTCGCCTGCATGCTCGCGCTCGCGTCGATCAACACGACGATATTGCGGCCCTCGACGAGGTTCTGCTCGGTGCGGGGGTCGCCGAGCGCGAAGAGCATCGCCGCGAGCAGCGCGAGCTGGAGCAGGAGCGAGAGCAGTCGTTTGAGCTGCGAGAAGAGGTTGGTCGCCTCCTTGTCGCGCAGCACGCGCTCCCAGATCCTCGCGAAGGGCACCGCCACCGGGCGACGCCGCAGCTTGAGGATGTAGAGCACCACGACGACGGAGCCCGCGACGGCGCCGATCGTGAGCAGCTGCGACAGGGGCAGGCCGACGAAGTTCATCGTGGGGCGCTCTCCTCAGCGGAGAAAGCCTCCCTTGCGGAAGACCCGCAGGATGAGCTCGTCGAAGGGAACCTCGACGTCGGCGCGGAAGTACGCGACCTGCTTTTTCACGCAGAAGCGCTGCACCTCGGCGAGGTAGTCGTCCCAGGCTTTGGCGTAGCGGTCGAGCACCTTGTCGGTCACGGTGACCTCGCGCTCCTCGCCGGTCTCGCAGTCGTAGACGCGCACGTCGCCCTTGAGCGTGGGTTTGCGCTCGCTCTCGTCGACGACGTGCAGCACGAAGGGCTCGAACTTCGCGTAGCGCAAGACGTTGATGCCCTCCTCGAAGCTCTTCTGGTCGTAGAGGTCCGACACGAGCACCGCGAGCCCTCGCCGCTTGTGCTGGGCGACGAAGGTGCGCAGGCTCGCCGCGAGATCGGTGCGGCCTTCGCCCTCGACGCCCTGGAGGAAGCGGAACACCCGGAAGATGCGCTGCTTGCCGCGGGTCTCGGGCATGCGGCCGCTGAGCTCGTCGGTCGCGGTCACGATCGTGACCCGGTCGAGGTTCGCGAGCCCCACGTAGGCGAGCGCCGCCGTGAGGCGCTTCGCGTAGCGGAGCTTCTCGGCGTCGCCGAAGGCCATGCTCGAGGAGCAGTCGAGCAAGAAGTAGATGCTGAGATCTTCTTCTTCTTCGTAGAGGCGCAGGAGCAGGCGCCCGAAGCGCATGTACGCGTGCCAGTCGAGGTAACGCAGATCGTCGCCGGGCGTGTAGTCGCGGTGGTCGGCGAACTCGACGCCCGAGCCCGTCTTCTTGGTGCGGCGCTCGGCGCGGCTCGCGCCCGCGAAGACGCGCCTCGACACGACGGCGAGGTAGTCGAGCTTGCGCTGGAATTCGTCGTCGAAGAGATCGTCGTCGCGCGCGCTCGCGCGCTTCGCTCGGAGCGAGCGAGGCGCAGCACGGCTGAGCAGATCGAAGAAACCCATGCGCTCGGCGGCTACTTCGCCGACTCCGGGAGCTTGTCGATGAGCGACTTCAAGATGTCGTCCGTCTGGATGCCCTCGGCCTCACCCTCGAAGTTGAGCAGCACGCGGTGGCGCAGCGCAGGCAGCGCCACGACCTTCACGTCTTCGATGCCGGGCGCGAAGCGGCCGTCGAAGAGCGCGCGGATCTTCGCCGCGAGCAGGATCGCCTGCGCGCCGCGCGGCGAGGAGCCGAACTTGACGAAGCGCTTCACGCCATCGCTGCTCGTCGTGTCGGGGTGCGTGGACTGGAGCAGTCGCACGACGTAGTCCTGCACGCCGTGCGCCGTGGGGACCTCACGCACCAGCGCCTGCATCTCGAGGATCTGCGACTTGTCGAGCACGTTCTTCACGGTGGCGTGCTCGGAGCCGGTGGTGCGGCTCAGGATCTGGTGGAGCTCCTGCCGATCGGGGAAACCGACGTGGAGCTTGAAGAAGAAACGATCGAGCTGCGCCTCGGGCAAGGGGTAGGTGCCCTCGCTCTCGAGCGGGTTCTGCGTCGCGAGCACGAAGAAGGGCTGCTCGAGCAGGTAGCTCTTGGTGGAGATCGTCACGCGGTGCTCCTGCATCGCCTCGAGCAGGGCGCTCTGCGTCTTCGGCGTGGCGCGGTTGATCTCGTCGGCGAGCACGATGTTCGCGAAGATCGGGCCCTTGCGGAAGCTCAGCCCGCGGCTGCCGCCGCTCTCGTCGATCATCGTGGTGCCGAGGATGTCGGCCGGCATCATGTCGGGCGTGAACTGGATGCGCGAGAAATCGAGGTTCAGCGCTTCGGCCATCGTGCGCACGAGCATCGTCTTGCCGAGGCCGGGCACACCCTCGAGCAGCGCGTGAGAGCCAGCGAGCATGCAGGTGAGCACGCCGTCGACGACCTCGCGGTTGCCGACGATCACCTTGCCGACCTCCTCGCGCAGCTCGCCACAGAGTCTCTGGAACCGCTCCACGTCGGAGCGGGTCTTGCGCTTGTCGTCGTCGGCCATCGTGGTGTCGTCCTCGTTCGTCGGTGGAGATCGTTCGTCGGCTCGCGCGCTGCCCCTGGGCGACGAGCGCGCCGCGTGCTGGGCCTCGGGCCCCTCGAGGGCTGCGCTACTCGCGTGGACGGATCAGCTGGAAGTAGCGCTGCACGTAGAAGCGGTACCCGTCGGGGATGGCCTCGCGCGCCATGTGCTCCTCGGCGGCGGTGCGGTAGTCGGTGAAGACCTTCTTGTAGGGTGCGCCGCGGAAGCCCTTCTCCGCGGCCGACAGGATCACCTGGCTGTTCGTCGGCCCGGTGCCCGTCTCGGCGCCCGCCGCTTCGACGTCGACCGTGCCCATGTTCGGATCGGTGCGCGCTCCCGCGACCGGCCCACCGGCGCCGGAGCCGTACTCCTTGCCACCCTGCCCGGCGCCGTCGCCGCCCGGCTGGTCGCCCCCCGGCTGGTCACCGCTCTGCCCGGAGCCGCCGCCGGGCATCGGGATGGGGATGCCGTCCGGGCCGATCGACAGCTCGATGTCGCCCTGGCCCTGCCCCTTGCCCTTGCCGCGACGCCCGCCTTGGCCCTGACCCTCCGGGCCGTCTTCGCCTTCGCCCTGCCCCTGGCCCTGGCCGCGCTTCTTGCCGTTCTGGCCGTCTTCGCCCTCTTCGCCTTCGTCGCCTTCTTCGCCCTCGCCTGGCTGCTGACCCTTGCCACCCTGCTGGCCTTGGCCCTGCGAGCCGCCGCGCGCGCGCTTCGAGAAGCGCACCATGCGGCTGCGCCGCTCCTTGCCGCCCTGCCCCTCCTGTCGGAGCAGCTCACGCAGCTCCTCGAGCTTCTTCTTGAGCTGCTCCTTGTCCTCCTGGCTCATCCGCTCTTGCTGCATGCGGTTGAGATCCTCGGCGGCCTTCTCGAGATCCTGCGCGGCCTTCGCGAGGTCTTCCTGGGTGAGGCCGAGCTCGCGCATGAGATCCGCGGCGGCCTGGGCGAGCTCGCGATCGAGGCGTTCGAGCTCACGGCTCGCGCGCTGCTGCGCCTCGCTCTGGCGATCGAGGCGCTCGAGCTCGCGCTCCTTCTTGCGCAAGAGGCGCTCTTCTTCGCGCTTCTTGTCAGGGTCCTTCTGCTCTTCGACCTGCTTCTTCTTCTTGAGCAGCTGCTCCTGCATCTCGGCGCGCTTCTGCTCGAGGGCGGCGAGCGCCTCCTTGCGGCGCTCCGAGGCCTTCTTCAGGGCTTCGCGTAGCTTCTCGAGCTGGGCCTTGTCGATCTTCGCGTTCTTGTCGCGCAGCTTCTTGGCGAGCTCCTCGAGCGCCTTCTTCGACTTCTCGAGATCCTTCTCCTCGAGCGCCTTCTGCAGGTCCTTCGCGAGGTCGCTGCCCGCGAGATCCTTCGCCGTCTTCGAGAGCTCCTCGTCGAGCGCCTCTTTGTCGGCCTCGGCGCCCTTCATGAGATCGCGCTCGATGGCTTCCATCTCGCGGAAGGCGTCGGTGCGGTCGAGCCTGCGCTCGGCGAGATCCTCGACGAGGCGGTTGAAGCGCTCGATGGCGGCCTGCACCTCGGGCGTCTGCTGCTGACGCTCGAGCTCCTTGGCGGCGTCGCGGAAGAGCTCGAGGTCGTCGCTCGTGAGCAGCGCGGGCGCGAGCGGGGGAGGAGGCGGAGGCGGCGGCACCGGACGCAGGATCTGGAGCTGCGTCACGAGGACCAGGAGCGCGAGCGGTGCGAGCGGCGCGAGCCACTCTCGCCCGAAGCTGAGCGGCGAGGCCGCGCGCGGCGAGAGCACGGTCGCTCTCGTGGCTGCGTCCTCGATCGCGGCCTCCACGAGCGAGCCTCGTTCGGCCGCAGGCAGCGCGGCGAACTCGAGCGCGTTCGTGAGCCGGCCCTGCAGCTGGTGGTGGCGATCGAGCTCGATGGCCCCGACGCGTGGAGGGAGGCGGCGCAGCGCTGCGGCGGCCAAGACCAGCGCGCCGAAGCCAGCGATCCCGGCGAGCCCGCGCCACACGAGGCCTTCGGCGAGGGCCTCCGGGCGCAGCTTGTGCGCGGCGAGCAGCAGGGTCGCGCCGACGAGCCCCACGACCAAGACCGGCGGCGCGACGTCGAGCGCGCGCTGCAACCGCATGCGCAGCTCGACCGCCATGGCGGCGCGGCGGATGCGTGCGAGCGACTCGTCGGGGCGCGTGTTCATCGGGTGCCGGAGCTGTGGCGAGTGTAGCGGTAGGACGCTCAGGGGGCTCGAAAGTTCCTCGCTCGCCGGATCCGTCGAGCAGCGGCGAGACCCTCCCCCGGCGACGCGCGTGTTCGACCTCTCGGAGACGTCCGAGCAGCTCGCTTCATTCCTGAGGCCCGATGCGCTTGACCGAACACGATCCGTGGTCTCCAATCGACCGCGACATGCCCGAGAGCACGATCCGCGTCCTGGTCGCCGAAGACGAGCCCACCCTGCTCAACCTCAACGCACAGTTCCTTCGGCAGAAGGGCTTCGAGGTCACCGAAGCATCCGACGGAGAACAGGCTTGGGCCTTGGCTTCGCGTGGTGGTTTCGATCTCGTGCTGCTCGACGTGATGATGCCGGGCATGAGCGGCTGGGAGGTCTGCAAGAAGATCAAGGCCTCGCCGACCCACAAGAACGTCGCGGTGGTGATGCTCACGGGCATCGGCGAGACGCTCAACGAGATGAACTCGCCGCTCTTCGCCGCCGACGGCTGGCTGAACAAGCCCTTCGATTTCGACGTGCTCGAGCGCAAGCTGCGTGAGGCGCTCGCGAAGTTCGGCAAACGCATGCCCGACGGCGGCAGCGACTTCTACGCCTCGAACGACGAGCCCCCGCCGAGCGTGCCTTCGGTCGGACCGTCGGTCGCGAAGGCATCGCCGAAGAAGAAGGCCGCGCCCAAGAAGGCCGCCAAGAAGGCCGCCCCGAAGAAGGCCGCCAAGAAGGCCGCCAAGAAGGCCGCCAAGAAGGCCGCCAAGAAGGCCGCCCCCAAG
>CALKVW010000050.1 GCA_938004785.1 uncultured Polyangiaceae bacterium | reverse complement strand
GGCGAGCTCGCCGAGCCCACTGCAGCGGAGTGAGGCGAGCTCGCCGAGCCCACTGCAGCGGAGTGAGGCGCAGCGCTCGGATCGAGGCGCCGGAGCGCCATGCTCAAGGCAGCGCGCCGACGCGCTCGACGTAGTCGGTTCCCGTCGAGAGCGTCGCCGGGCGGCCACGCTCGAGCAGCGCGACGCGCAGGCGCTCCGCCGCGCGCAGATCGAGCGGCCCCACGACGAGCGCACGTGTGCCCGCCGCGCCCGCGATCGTGTGGAGCTCCGGGCTCAGATCGGCGAAGGACACCGTGCTCCGGAGCGCGGCGAGCTCGGCCGCCGTGCCGCGCCCGAGCTCCACGTACTGCGCGTCTTCGACGAAGAGCGAGAGGCTGCCGAGGTGCTCCTGCTTCTCGTTGCCGAGCAGCACCCCCACACCTCGGCAGAGCACGGTCGGGTTGAGGCGCACCGAACCCTTGTAGCGGCCGTAGACCTGCTTCGTGCCGCGCGGGCGCAGCTCGAGCTCGATGCCCGCGCCGATGTCCTCCACCGAGGCGACGGGCGGCAGCACCCGACCGCGTGGACGCTGGGTCGCGTCTGCGTAGGCGGGCTCGCAGGACCAAGGCGAGGCCCCGATGCGTGCGCAGATATCGAAGGCGCCCAGCTTGTCGGCGTCGAGCTTGTCGGTCGGCAGGAGGTTGCCGATGCGCACTCGGTAGGCGCTGCCCGCGGGCGGCAGCTCGCCGCAGGGGACGCAGCTCCGTCCGGTGGCGCAGGCGCGCAGCTCACCCTCCGCGGAGGGGCAGCTCGAGCCAGCGCAGCAGCTCGAGGGGCAGGCGAGCACCGCCGGGATCGCGACCGTCTCTCGCGTGGGCTCCGCCGAGCTCGACGCGCTCGCGCTGGGGCCGCCGGCCGGCTCGCGCCCGACCTCGAGCCCCTCGGGCCCACGCAGCGCGAAGATGGCCACTGCGGCGGCGGCGGCGGCGCCGAGCGCGAAGCTCGCCGCGTAGCCACCGAAGGAAGCGCGGCCTCGGGCGCGCTGACGGCGGGCCTCGTCCAGAGAGACCACGCGCACCGAGCGGGCGGCGTCTTTCTCGGCGTCGCGCTCGGCTCGCCGCCGGATCGCCTGCGGAGCGCCGGGCTCGCCGCCCGCGGCGCGCGTGGCCTCGGGCTCGACGAGCGCGCGCAGCGCGGGCGGGAGCTCGCCCTCGAACTCCACGCCCTCGTCTTCGGCGCGGCGCACCTCCGCTTCGCTCGTCGGCGCGACGGTCCGGCGCCGCGTCGCCCTCGCGACGAGCGCCTCGAGCTCCGCCTCGGCGAGAGGCTCGCCCTCGCCTCTCCGGACCTGGTCGTCGTCTCGGTCTGACCCGCTCACGGAGCCTCCTCGGTGTGCATGCCTCGCGAGGCGAGGAAGGATTTGAGCTTCTTCATCGCGCGCATGCGGATCGCGCGGATGTTCTCGTTCGTCGTGCCCCAGCGGCTGGCGAGCTCGGCCGAAGCTTCGTTGGGGAGGCGCTGGTGCTCACCCGGCCGGTGGTGCTCGGCCGTCACCGCGAGCACGTCGCGCTCGCGCTCGCTGAGCTGCTCGAGGCCCTCGGCGACGAGCCGCTCGCTCGGGCTCCGCGACGACACCGGCTCGTCCGAAGGAGGCTCCTCACCGACCTTCTCGAGGTAGTGAGAAGCGGCGATCTCGCGCGAGCGGCCGAGCTCGTCGACGAGCAGGTTGTGCGCGATGCGGCCGAGCCAAGCGCGTGTGCGCTGGCGCTGTCGATCGGGGTCGAGCGAGTCGTCGGCGTGGAAGGTGTGGGCCTTCTCGAAGGCGCGGTGGAAGGTGTCCTGCACGAGGTCCTCCGCGCTGAGCTTGGCGGCGGCGAGCAGGCCGCGCTCGTGCCTGAGCAAGGCGCCGTAGAGGTAGCGCAGGTGGCGCTCGTAGAGCTCGGCCTGCGCTCGACGAGCGCGCTCGGGATCGAGCTCTCGGCGCGCCACGTACGCCAGGAGCGCGGCGTCGGCTTCGTCGTCGAGTCGGTCGAGGGCCTGGTTCATCGCGTCGCTCGGGGCGCTCGAGACGGAGGCCCGCGACACCTTCTACGCGAAACCGTGACAGCCGGGAGGCAGACCGAAAACACGAACGATCTCGAAGTGTCACGCTTCTCCGTAGGCGCCGGGCATGAACCCCCGGAGCCCCTTTGCAGCCCTCGCCCTGCTCACGCTCGCCGCGCTGTTCGCGTGCCTCGCGCCTCGCGCGGCCGACGCCCAGACGAGCACCACCGAAGCCGGCTGTCGCCCGGCCGGTGACCGCGGACACGCGGGCTTCTTCCGCACCGACCCCTGGGCGCGCGGCGAGCTCGTCCTGACCTTCGACGACGGCCCGCACCCCAAACACACGCCGCGCGTGCTCGACCTGCTCGCCGAGCACCGCATGCAGGCGACCTTCTTCGTCGTCGGGCGGGCGATCAACCGCGACACCTACCACCTCGTGCAGCGCACCGTGGCCGAGGGGCACACGCTCGGCTCCCACTCCTACAGCCACGACGTGAAGATGACGCGCCTCGAGGCCCCCGAGCTCACCGTCTCGTTCATCCGCGGACAGCACGAGGCGACCTCGATCCTCGTCGACCTCGCCCTGCTCGCCGAGAGCGGCGACGACTTCGACGCGCTCCATCGGCGCGTCTTCGAGTCCGACCCGAAAGCGTGGCTCTCCGGGAGCGGCATCGCGAAGTCCTGGCAGAGCTACGTCGCGCGCCACCGCGCGCTGCTCGCCGAGCGCGGCTACGCGGGCGGCGAGCGCCCCTACGCGATCCTCTACTCGCGGCCACCGGGCGGCGGGCCCTACGTGGAGCACGACGGCGCCGCCGGCTCGAAGCTCCACGACCTGGCGCTCGCCGAGCTCGGCATGCTCAACGTGCTCTGGCACGGAGCCTCCGGCGACACCGTGCCGGAGAAGCGCGGCGACTTCGCCTTCCTCACGAGCAACATGGACAAGCAGGCCGAGCTCGGCGGCGTGCTGCTCATCCACGACTACATCCGCGTCGACGCGCTCGCCCACAGCCTCGAGCGCATCGCGAAGAGCGCGAGCGTGCGGGTCGTCTCGCTCGATCGCGCCGTGGAGCAGAAGTACGGCTGCACGCCGCTCGCGCTGGGCGAGGCGCTGCGCGTCGCTCAGGCCACGAAGGCCGCGAGCTCGCCGGCCAGCTCGCCGAGCGTGCCCGCGCTCTGACCGATCATGTCGACGCTCGCCTCGAGCCCCTTCACCACGAGGTCGAGGTGGATCACCACCTTGGGGTTGGTGATCGACGCGGGCGCGCCGGCGACGAGCTGCTGACCGGTGACGACCAGCTGCTGCGTCTTCATCGCGAGGTTCTTGGTGAGGGCCGCGAGCAGCTTGGCGCTCTGGGCGAGCTCCTCGAGCTCGGTCGCCTCGGCCGAGCGGCCCGTGGCCTTGGCGACCTGCGTGGCGGTGCTGACGAGCTTCACGAGCTCGACCGCGTCGGTCTGGTCGCCCTTCTGGATGACCGAGAGGCTGAGCTCACGCATGCGCGCCACGGTCTTCTGGGTGAGCACGAGCGTCGCGTGGAGCTCCGCCGCCGTCTTGAAGAAGCCGTCGTAGGAGGGCACGCCGAGGCGCACGTAGCGGAAGTCGTGCGGCGTGCCGTCGTCCTTCTTCGCGCCCTTCAGGAGGTTGAGGCGCGGGTTCTGCTCGAGCTCGGCGAGCTCCGGCGCGAGGTCGGAGAGCTTCACCTCACCAGGAGGCGGCACGTCGACGAGCACCGCGATCATCTCCGCGGTGGCTTCGCCCATGACGTCGGCCGCGCGGCCGAGCGCGGCGGGGAAGTCCTCGATGCGGTCGACCTTCTCCTCGGTGCGGATCACCTTGCCGTCGGCGGTGACCCGCTCGGTGCGGACCACACCCTGGAACTTGATGAGGTCGCAGCCGGAGACGACCGCGCACAGCGGGAAGAGCGCGGGCACGAAGGACACGAGACGCATGGTGGACCTCTCCGAGTCGGGGTGGATGCGCGCGAGCGCCTCAGTTGCACTCGCGGTGCATGCAGCCGCCCTTGGCTTTGCACTCGTTCTTGCCGGAGCAGCTGTGGAGCGCGGTGCGGCAGCCGCCCTTGCCCTTGCACTCGTTCTTGCCGGCGCAGCAGTCCTTCGCGCTCTTCTCGGTGGCGGCGTTCGCGCTCGATGCGGGCGCGGCCGAGGCCGCGGCCTCGGCGCTCCCGGTGGTGGAGCTGCTCTTCTCGGCACAG
Organism: uncultured Polyangiaceae bacterium; assembly: GCA_938004785.1. Lineage (GTDB taxonomy): Bacteria > Myxococcota_A > Polyangia > Polyangiales > Polyangiaceae > CALKVW01. The sequence goes on along the minus strand of CALKVW010000050.1, from coordinate 11,442 downwards.
CCCGAGAGCGCGGCGAGCAGACCCGAGACGGCAGCGAGCGCGAGCGAACGATCCTGAGGCATGCCCGGGGTGCTAACCGATCTGGGTTTCGGCCGCACGGGTCGACGGGCTCGGAGGCCCGCCTCAGCCGATGATCATCGACTCGCCGAGCAGCTTGCCCTCGGCGTAGCGCCTCAGGTTCCAGCGCTCGAAGAGCGGGATGTCGCTGCCCTTGGCGATGAGCTCGGCGAGCAGGCGCCCCATCACCGGCGCCATCATGAAGCCGTGCCCCATGAAGCCGCTCGCTTGGTAGAACTCCTCGACCTGGTCGACCGGTCCGACGATCGGGTTCTTGTCTGGCGTGAGATCGTAGCAGCCCGCCCACTGGCGCAGCACCTTCACGCCGCCCAGCCTGGGCACCGTGCGCACGAGCGCGTTCGCGTAGAGGCCGAGGAAGGTCGTCGAAGAGCGCATGTCGATGCCTTCGGGCACGTCGTCGTTGGTGATGCCGCCGACGATCTCGCCGCGCGTCGACTGCGAGAAATAGAGGCCGTTCGACAGATCGGCGACGAGCGGCGTGAGCCAGGGTTTGAGCGGCTCGCTCGAGCAGATCTCGTGGCGGTGGGGCCTGTTCGGGAGCTCGACGCCGACGAGGCGCGCGATCTCGGGGCTCCAGGCGCCCGCTGCGTTCACGACGCGCTCGGTGGCGATGCGCCCCTGGTCGGTGCGCACGCCGGTGATGCGTGAGCCTTCGAGATCGATGCCGACGACGTCCGTGAAGGTCGCGATCTCCACGCCGAGCGCCTCGGCGGCGCGGGCGTAGCCCCAGACGAAGGGCCAGGGAAAGACGACGGCGTCTTCGGCGTTGTAGCTCGCGGCGACGACGCCCTCGGTGTCGAGCTCGGGCACGATCTTCTTCGCCTCGGCGGGCGTGAGCAAACGCGTCGGGTGCCCGCAGTCGTTCTGTACCTTGGCGCTCGCTTCGAGGTTCTGCCGGCCGGCCTCGCTGCGCACGAGGAAGAGGTAGCCGCCTTGGCGGAACCACACGTTGATGCCCATGCGCGCGGCGAACTCGCGGCAGAGGCGCAAGCTCTCCTGCATGAGGCGCACGTTCGTCTCGGTCGAGAACTGCGCGCGCACGCCGCCGCCGTTGCGGCCGCTCGCCCCGCTGCAGAGGTAGCCGCGCTCGAGGATCGTGACGTCGCGCAGGCCGTGGTCGTGCGCGAGGTGGTACGCGATCGAGAGGCCCATGATCCCGCCGCCCACGATGACGACGCTCGCTCGGTCGCGCATGTTCGCGGTGGATCGTAGGTCAGCGCCGGCGCCAGCGCATCCGGTGGATGGGCAGCCCGTCGGCGATGGCGCGCTTCTCGCGGGGGCTGCGCGCCTGGTAGGGGTTCTCGGCGAGCCAGTAGCCGCCCTCGGCGTCGCCGGCAGGCTCGAAGGCCGGGTGCTCGCTCACCTGCGCGGCGTACTGCGCGGCGCGCTCCTCCACGTCGGTCTGGATGAAGAGCTCGCCTCCCTGCTGGAGCAGACGCGCGAGCTCGGTGAGCAGCTCGTCGCCCATGACGAGCCGCTTCTCGTGGCGCTTCTTCCACCACGGATCGGGAAAATGCATGAACGCCGCGCGCAGCGCGCCGTCGGGCCCGAGCCTCGGCAGGGCGCGCTTCACGTCGCCGGCGAGCACGCGAGCGCGCGCACCGAGACCGGCCTTCTTCAGGCGCTGGTCGACGAGGTGGGCCCACTTGAGGCGGATCTCGAAGGCGAGCACACGTACGCTCGGGTCGGCCACGACACGCTCGGCGATGAACACGCCTCGCCCCGGGCCGATCTCCAGCTCGATGGGCCCCTCCCCCGGCATGAGCTCGTCGAAGCGCACCTGAGCGTCGCCCTCGGGCAGCTGGGCGGCGTGGGCGTAGGGGTGAACCTTGCGCGGGGTCGAGCTCATCGGCGAGGCGTGTACACTCGCGCGCCCCCGTGGTGAAGCTCCCTCGTCTCCGCGCGACGGCCGGCGTGCTCGGCAGGCGCGCGCTGCCCTACCTCGTGCCGCTGGCGTGCAGCGCGGCGCTCGGCGCGATCGCCGTGCGCGGTGTGCTCGCGAAGGCCGGGCGTCCCGCGCTGCCGCTCGACGACTCCTTCATCCACTTCGTGTACGCGAGGAGCTTCGCCGAGGGCGCGCCCTTCCGCTTCGGCCTCGCCGAGGGCGCGTCGACGGGCGCGACGAGCCTGCTCTGGCCGCTCCTGCTCGCGCCCTTCCACGCCGCGGGCCTGCACGGGCTCTCGCTCGTGTGGGCGGCGTGGCTGCTCGGTACGCTCTTCCACGCCGCGACGGCGCTCGAGACCTTTCGCCTCGCCGAGCCGCTCACCGGGCGCGCGATCGCCCTCGGCGCGGCGGCGATGAGCCTCTTCTACGGCGCCTTCGCGTGGTTCGCCTGGAGCGGCATGGAGACCATCGCCTTCGCCTGGGCGATGGTGCGCGCGATCCGCGTCGGCGCGGAGTGGCTCGAGCGAGAGCCCGAAGCGCGGAGTCTGCGGGCCTCGCTCTCGGTCGCCGCGCAGGCGGCGCTGCCTGCGCTGTTCCGGCCCGAGGGTGCAGCGGTCACCGCGCTCGTCATGCTCGCGCTCGCGCTCTGCCCTGCCCTGATCGAGCGCGGTCCGGCGCGCCTGCGCGGGCTGAGCGGCCGCGCTCCCGTGCTGCTCTCGCTCCTCGGCGCGGCGCTCCCCTCTTTGCTCAACCTCGCGCTCACGGGGCAGCTGCGCTCGACGACCGCGACGGTGAAGTGGGCGCTGGGCAACCCCTACTACCCGCTCGAGCGCTTCTTCCAGTACTTCGCGGGCACATCGCGCATGCTCGTCACCGAGCTGCTCGCGGGTGGACCCTACACCGCAGTCTTCTTGCCGCCGCATGGAGAGCTCGTGCTGGCCGCGGGCGTCGTCGCGGTGGTTGCCTGCGGGCTCGAGCGGCGGCGCCTGCCGCGCGCGCTGCTCGCGCTCGGGCTCGCGCTCGCGACCTTCGCGACCTGCACCTTCCTCACGATCCTGTGGAACCGCGTGCGCTACATCCACCCCTTCGCGACGGGCTGGTTCGTGCTCGCGGCGGCCGTGGCCGCCCAGCTCGGCGCGATCCTGCGGCGCTTCCGGCCCGAGGGCGAGGCAGTGGGCACGCTCGTCGCGGGCCTCTTCGCCGGCCTGCTCGCGTCGAAGCTCCCTTGGGCGCTCGAGGATCTCGCGACCAGCGCGCGCGCGATCGACAAGCAGCAGGTCACGCTCGGTGAGCAGGCGCGCCTCGAGCTGCCGCCCGACGCCGTGCTCGGCGTGAACGACACCGGCGCGATCGCCTACTTCAGCGAGCGCCGCACCTTCGACGTGGTCGGCCTCACGACACAGAGCGAGGCCCGCTACTGGGTCGCCGGCGCGGGCTCACGCTACGAGCACTACGAACGGCTCCCGCGCGCTGCGCTGCCCACGCACTTCATCGTCTACCCCGAGTGGCTCGCGATGTACGTCGTGCTCGGCGAGCGCCTCTTCTCGGCCACCGTGCACGAGCAGACGATCCTCGGAGGCGCCACCAAGTCGGCCTACGAGGCGGACTGGAGCGTGCTCGGCAGGGCCGCGCTGCCACGCGGTCCGGCAGCAGGGCGGCGCGTGGTCGCCGAGCTCGACGTCGCGGATCTCGAGTCCGAGGCGCTGCACGCCTACGTGCTCGGCGCCGCCTTCGACACGCAGAACGTCGTCGCGGTCACGATCGACGAGGCGGGCGACGAGCTCGCCGACGGCGAGCGTCGCGGGCGCACGCGCGACAGCTTCGTCGTCGAGCTACCCGAGCCCGGCGCGCTCCGCCTCGTGGCGCGCCTCTCGGCCGAGGACGCGACCGAGCTCGAGCTCCGGATCGACGGTCGCCCCGTCGGCAGGCTCGAGCTGTCCGAGACGAGCTGGACCGAGCTCGAGCTCGCGCTCCCGGCCGATCTCGGCGCGGGGAGGAAGCAGGTCGAGCTCGTTCCGGTCGCGGGCGGCCCGAGCTTCGGCTCGATGCATTACTGGTTCCTGGCAGACTGAGCGAGGCCCGCGCTCTCAGCTTTCGTCGCGGCGCACGACCTCGAGCACCTTGGCGAAGAGCGCCGGGTTGGTCGCGAGCAGACCGCGGCTCACCATGAGCTCACCGCGATAGTCGATCGGCGCGCCCGAGAGATCGCCGAGCTCTCCGCCGGCCGCGCGCAGGATCGCGTCGGGCGCGCAGGCGTCCCAGAGCTTCGCGCCCGTGCTCGGGTGCACGTAGAGATCCGCTGCGCCCTCCACCACGCGCGCGGCCTTCACGCCGACCGAGCCGCAAGGCACCGTGCGTGAGACGCCGAGCTGGTCGAGCAGGCGCCGCGTGCGCTCCGAGCGGTGCGAGCGGCTCACCACGGCGAGCACCTCGGTCGGCTCGGCGAGCGCCCCGATGCGCAGCGGCTCGAGCGGCTCGCGCCAGGCGCCCTCGCCGACCACGCCGACGAGCAGTTTGTGCTCCACGGGCACGGCGATGACGCCCGCGAGCGCGCGCCCTCCCTCGGCGAGGCCGATCATCACGCAGAACTCACCGTTCTTGCTGGCGAACTCCCGCGTGCCATCGACCGGGTCCACGAAGAAGGTGCGCGGCCTGGCCTGCATGTCGGCGAGCTCCTCCGGCGTCGCGGGCGCGCTCTCCTCGGCCACGATCCCGTGCTGGGGGAAGGCCGCGGCGAGCGCGTCGCAGATGAGCGTGTTCGCCTCGCGATCGGCGCGGGTCACCGGATCGTCCACGCCCTTCATCTCGACCGCGAAGTCGGTGGCGTAGATCCGCATGACGAGCTCGGAGGCCTGGCGCGCGAGCGCGCACATGAGCTCGAGCTCGGGGCAGCGCTCGAGCTTCATTCGCCGGTGACTCCGCGCGCCGCGAGCTCGGCGTAGAGCTTGTCGAGCGTGACGGGCGCGAGGTAGGGCGGCATGCGCCCGGCTTCACGCACCAGCTGATCGAGCTGCACGGTGTTGCGCGGGCCGAGCACCGCGCTGCTCACCTGCGGGCACTCGAGCGCGAAGCGCAGCGCCACGCTGCGCGGCGTCGGTGCTGGGCCGCCGACCACCGCGCGCAGCGCGTCGACCTGGCCGATGCGACGCTGGAGCTCGTCTGGGTTCCAGCGCTCGAAGCGATGATCGCCGGGGTAGAACTCGCGCTCGGCGCTCCAGTGCCCGGTGAGCAAGCCGTAGGAGAGCACGCTGCGCGCGAGCAGCCCGACGCCCTGCTCGCGCATGACGAGCGCGAGATCCTGCACGTCCTGGTAGAAGAAGCAGTTGTAGGCCATCTCGAGCACCTTCGCGCCTCGCTCGATGGCCTTCGCCGCGATCTTCGCGTTGCCCGCGGCCACGCCCCAGGCGCGGATGCGACCTCGCCGCTCGAGATCCGCGAGCACCTCGAAGGGCTCGTCCTTCTTCATCGTCGCGAGCGAGGGGTGGTGCAGGAGCACGACGTCCACCGGGTCGCGCCGCAGGCGCTCTTGCGAGCGATCGAAGGACTCGTAGAGGGTCGGACCGTCGAAGCGCTTCTCCGGGTAGCCCTCGCTGGTGCAGGTGCCGAGCTTCGTGACGACGACGGTCTTGTTCACCGGGAGGCGCTGGCCGAGCAGACGCTCCATGCCGCCCTCGGCGTACACGTCGGAGGTGTCGAAGAGCGTGATGCCCACACCCACCGCGCGATCGATCGTACGCTCCATGTCGTGCTCGTGGACCAGGCCGTAGCCGTCGCCGGAGAGCCCCCAGGTGCCGAGCGCGAGCTCGCTCACCTCGATGCCGGTCTTGCCGAGCCAGCGCTTCCTCACGGGCGTTGATCTACCAGAAAACCACCGCGCGTCGCGCCCCGCCGAGCGCCCGCCTCGCGCCGGAGCCGAGCTCGACTACACTCGAGGCGTGCATCGCGCCTTCGTCCTCGCTCTAGCCCTCGCCGGCTGCGACGCCGTCACCGCGTCCCCGGCCTCCCAGGAGCGCGCGCAGGCGTCGCCGCCCGCCGCGACCGCGACCCCGGAGAAGCGCGCCGCGAGCGCGGCGGCGAGCCTCGGCGAGCTGGCCTTCCCCGCGCCGAAGCGGCTCGTGGCCATCGGCGACGTGCACGGCGATCTCGCGCGCACCAAGCGCGTCTTGCGCCTCGCCGGCGCCATCGACGAGGCCGATCGCTGGGTGGGCGGCGATCTCTTCGTCGTGCAGGTCGGAGACCAGACCGACCGCGGCGACGACGACCGCGCCATCCTCGACATGTTCGCGCGCCTGCGGCGCGAGGCGAAGGCCGCAGGCGGCACCTTCCTCGCGCTCAACGGCAACCACGAGCTGATGAACGCGGCGCTCGACTTTCGCTACGTCACCCCGGGCGGCTTCGCGGCCTTCCGCGACGTGGCCGTACCGCCGGATCCGAGGCTGGGACGCGTGCCCGAGGAGCAGCGCGCCCGCGCCGTGGCCTTCCTTCCGGGCGGGGCCTACGCACGCAAGCTCGCCGAGCAGCCGATCGTCGCCAAGGTCGGCGACGCGGTCTTCGTCCACGGAGGCGTGCTGCCCAAGCACGTCGACCTCGGGCTCGAGGTGCTCGACAAGCAGACCCGTGCCTGGCTCCGGGGCGAGGTCGCGGCGCCCCCGCGCGGCGTGATGGAAGAAGACGGACTCGTTTGGACGCGCAACTATTCGGCCGCGCCCGGCCAGCGCGAGTGCGGCGATCTGGGCACGGTGCTCGAGCGCCTCGACGCGAAGCAGCTCGTCATGGGCCACACGGTGCAGCGTCACGGCATGAACCAGGCATGCGGCGGCGCGGCCTGGCGCATCGACGTGGGCATCGCCGAGTACTACGGCGGCCCCGTGCAGGCGCTCGAGATCGCCGAGGGCAAGACGCGCGTGCTGTCGGAGTGAGGCGCCGGCAGGGCGAGTGACGCGCGGGCGGGGCGAGCGCTGCCAGCGGGCTCCTACTGGCCCATGCCGATCGACAAACCGCCGGGCCCGGCCTGGAAGACGAAGGCGCGCGGAAGCTTGCCCTGCAGCTCGAAGGCGTAGTCGTCGCGCTCGATCTCGAAGGCGCGTGTGCCGGTGACGTCGGCGAAGCCCTTCACGGTGTACTTGAGGTCCGGCCCGAACACCGTCGCGCCCGCCACGCCAGGCAGCATGCCCCAGGGGATGAGCACCGGCGCGGCGACGAGCGTGGTGCGCCCGGCGGGCAGCCAGATGTTCGGCTCGACGTTCACCGGCACGGCCCCACGCACACCCTCGACGACGACGTTCGCGCGCACGGCGCGGATCTGGATGTCGAAGGCGTTGTCGTTCGCGACCGCGAGCATCGCGTCGAAGGCGACGCCGGTGAGCGTCGGGCCACGCAGCGTGGCGGTCTTCAGCGTGACGGCGGGCTGCGAGATGCAGCCAGTCGCCGCCGGCACGGTGCAAGAGAGCACGACGGCGCACACGCTGGCGCGCAGCGCGCGAGGGATCGACGACCACCGCATGCGTGGAGTGTAGTCCGAGGCCCCAGGTGCTGCCCACCTGATCGACGGGGCCGAGCCGACCGTGGCCGGCGGACCTGGCCAGCCGACCGGGCAGCGCGGAGCCGACGCTAGCCGCGGCTCGCGAGGCGGTCGGTCGCGCGCACGAGCTCACTGAGGATGCCGGCCTCCATCGCGGAGTGGCCTGCGTCGGGCACGATGACGAGCTCGGCCTGGGGCAAGGCGCGCGACAGCGCCCAGGCGCTCTCGGCCGGGCAGACGACGTCGTAGCGGCCCTGCACGATCACCGTCGGGATGTGGCGGATGCGCACCGCGTCGTCGAGCAGCTGCGAGTCTCGCTCGAAGAAGCCTCGATTCACGAAGTAGTGACATTCGATGCGCGCGAAGGCGAGCGCGAACAGGTCGCCGCCCATGCGCGCGACCAGATCGCGGTCGGGCAAGAGGCAGCTGGTCGAGCCCTCCCACACGCTCCAGGCGCGCGCGGCGCGCAGCGCCTCCGCCGCGTCGTCGCCCGTGAGGCGCCGATGGTAGGCGTTCAAGAGATCGCCGCGTTCACTCTCGGGGATCGGCTCGAGGGACTTCTCCCAGGCGTCGGGGAAGATCCGGCTCGCGCCCTCCTGGTAGAACCAGTCGATCTCGCGCTTGCGCAGGAGGAAGATCCCACGAAGCACGAGCTCGCTCACGCGCTCGGGGTGCTTCTCGGCGTAGGCGAGCGCGAGCGTCGAGCCCCAGGAGCCGCCGAAGACCATCCAGCGCTCGATGCCCAGGAGCTCACGCAGCCGCTCCATGTCGGCCACCAGATCCCAGGTCGTGTTCTCCTCGAGGCTGGCGTGCGGCGTGCTGCGCCCGCAGCCGCGCTGATCGAAGAGCACGATGCGGTACTTCGCCGGGTCGAAGAAGCGGCGATGCTTCGGATCGGTGCCGCCGCCGGGGCCGCCGTGCACGAACACGACCGGCTTGCCCTCCGGGTTGCCCGAGACCTCCCAGTACACGTTGTGCACGGCGGAGACGGGCAGCATGCCCTGCTGGTGGGGCTCGACGGAGGGGTAGAGATCGCGGAGCTCGCTCATCGGTAGGTTCTCCAGGCGGGCGCCCCGCACCATCGGAGCCCCTCGGGTCGGGCCCCTCGGGTCGGGCCCATCGGGTCGGGCCCCTCAGATGAGGTTCAGGGGCTCGAGATGCTGAAGCTGACGCGCGCCGTGCCGCCCGCGTCGACCTTGACCGCCTGCGACATCGTCGCGCCGCTCTCGGGCTTGCAGCTCACGCGCGCGGTGCCCGCGGGCACGGTGGCCGAGACCGGCGTAGGCCCGTAGCTCTGGCCGTTGATCGTGACGTTGCAGTAACCACCTCGCGCGTTGACGCGCACGGTGCCGGGACCGGTGGCCACGGGGGCCTCGGCCGTCTTCTCGGGCTTCGGCGGCTCGGCGGTGGTGGTGGGCGCGACGGCGACGGCGTTGGGGTCACCCTTCACCATCACGTGCTTGAAGGTCTTCGTCTCTCCCTGCTTGCCGGTGAAGACGAAGGATTTGGGCACGTAGCCCGACGCCGAGACGACGATCTTGTGCTCCTCGTCGGCCGACAGGCCGGTGATCTTCTTCCAGTCGCCCTTCCAGGGCTTCTGATCGACCCACACCGTCGGCGGAGGCTGGATGTCGAGCTCGACGGTGACCGAGCCGGTCTGCAGCTCGACGCTCGCGGTCTTCGTCTCGCCGGAGCGCTCGAGCGTGATCGACTCCTTGTGGGACTCGTAGCCGTCGAGCGACAGCTTGAGGTTGATCGCCGTGCCGAGCGGGAGGTTGTCGATCGTGGCCGGTGTGTGGTGTTTGGTGAGCTCGCCGTTGAGCCACACCGCGGCGCCCTCGGGTTTGCTCTCCACGCGGAGCGTGCCGCGCGGCTCGGGCGCAGGCTCCGCGAGCGCGGACGGAGCGGCGGGCTCGACCACCACCACCGGTCGCTCGCGGCTCGCGTAGAAGAAGGCGCCACCACCGAGCACGACGGCCGCGGCGAGCACCATGAGGATCGTGCCCTTCGACGAGCTCTGGGCAGGCGCGGGGATGCTCGCCGACGCGCCGGGCGCCGCGATGCCCGTGCTCGACTGATCGAAGCGCGGGTGGACGCCGGTCATGGTGAACGACGCCTGCGGGTCGACCATCACGATGCGGTCGGCGAGCTGCTTGATGTCCTGCAGCGTGGCCTTGTGCTGCTCGAGGCTCTCGGCGAACAAGGACTGCATCCACGCCGAGAGCTGCACCGCCGACACGGGCAAGCGCTCGTCGCGCACGAAGGCCTCGAGATCGGCCTGCATGTCGCGCGCGCTCTGGTAGCGTTTGGTGCGATCCTTCGCGAGGGCCTTCATCACGATCTGCTCGAGCCGCATCGGGTAGTCCGGCGCGATGTCGCTCGGCAGCGGGTACTCGTGATCGGTGATGAGCTTGAGCGTCTCGTACTCGTTCGCGCCCTTGAAGAGGCGCCGGCCGGTGGTGAGCTCGAAGAGGATGACGCCCGCGGCGAAGATGTCGCTGCGCCAGTCGATCTCGTCGGCGGCCGCCTGCTCGGGCGACATGTACGGGACCTTGCCCTTGAGCTGGCCGCCCTTCGCTTCGTCGGCGGCGTGCAAGCTCTTGGCGACGCCGAAGTCGACGACCTTCACGTCGCCGCTGAAGGTGATGACGATGTTCTGCGGCGAGATGTCGCGGTGCACGATGCCGAGGGACTTGCCGTCGAGGTCGCGTTTGTCGTGCGCGTAGGCCAGGCCGGAGCAGAGCCCGATGACGATCGAGAGCGCGTGCTCGAGCGGGAACTCGACCACGTTCTTCTTCTTCATCTGGCGGACGATCGTGCGGATGTCCTCGCCATGGATGTGCTCCATCGCGATGAAATAGGTGCCCTCGACTTCACCGACGTCGAAGGTCTGCACGATGTTCGGGTGCGAGAGCGTCGCCGCGACGCGCGCCTCGTGCAGCAGCATGTCGATGAACTGCTGGTCCTGGTTCATCTGCGGGAGGATCCGCTTGATGACGACCAGCTTCTCGAAGCCCGCGACGGCGCGGTGCAGCGCGAGGAAGAGCTCGGCCATGCCGCCGGCGGCGAGCTTGCGCATCAGCATGTACTTGCCGAAGGGCCGAGGCAGCTTCTCCTCGCTACCCGACGCAGGCGAGGCCTCGCCCGCCGGCTTCACGATGCCGCCGAGGGCACCCGCGCCCGCGACGCCCAAGGCGCCGTCGCGATCGTGCAGGGTTTGCCGTGGATCCGGCCCGCGCTCGCTCATCCGAAGGGCTCCGTCGTCCATCTTAGCGCCGGCCGCAAGCCGCGCGAAACTCCGCGACACCGGACAGCTCGTGGAGCCCGCCGGGGCACCGGGCCTCCGAGGCGCGATGGCGCAGCTCGCCCCCACGACGGGCTTCCGTCTCGGAGCCGTTTTCCAGGAGCTCGGCTGCGCGTAGGCTCGCCGCGTGCGCCTCGGCCGAGAGCTCGTCGTCGGACTCGTGCTCGCAGGCGCCGCTTGCGGGGGGCCGAGCGCCGACCTGCTCCGCGCCCGCCAGGCCTACGACCAGGGCGATCTCTACCGCACGCTCGCCCTGCTGCGCCTCGTCGGCGAGGACGAGGGGTCGCTGACGCCCGAGGGCCGCGCGCAGCACGCCTACCTGCGTGGCATGACCGACCACCGCATCGCGGCCACGCTGCCCGAAGGGCGCGCCGAGGAGCGCAGGATCTTCCGCGGGTGCGCGCGGCGCTGGCTGGAGCGGGCGCGCGCGCTCGCCCCTGCCTCCGCGCCCGGCACGATCGGCGCCGAGCAGCTCGCCCAGCTCGAGCAGAGCTTGGACGAGCTGGGCGACGCGCCAGCGAACGACTGCGATCGCAAGCTCGCGCGCTGACCGAACACGCCACCCGCCCGCCGCGTCAGCGGCGGTGCAAACGAGGCCACCGCCGCGTCAGCGGCGGTGCAAACGAGGCCACCGCCGCGTCAGCGGCGGTGCAA
>CALKVW010000049.1 GCA_938004785.1 uncultured Polyangiaceae bacterium | reverse complement strand
CCGCAGACCTGCGCCGGCGCCCGAGTCGCCCGTCGCGCCGAAGCCGACGGCGTAGTAGTCCTCGAGGCGCTCGAGCACGAGGTCGACGCGCGGCGTGACGGGCTTCGCCTCCTCGGCCGGGATGTTCTGTGCGAGCACGAGCATCGCGATGTCGTTGCCGCAGAAACTGTTGTCGACCGGCAGCGTGAGCACCTCCGCGACCTGGTAGAACTTCGCCTGGTACGAGAGCTCTCCGTCCGTCGTGACGCGGAAGCGCTCGGGGCCGTAGGGCGGGCTGAAGCTGGTCGTGCTGCAGGAGACGCCCTGGCTGTCGCCGAGCGTGTTGGAGACGCAGTGGCGCGCGGTGAGCACGAGGTTCGGCGCGATGAGCGAGCCCGAGCAGAGGCCACCCACCTGGATCTCGGCGATGCCGACGACCGAGCGCTCGTCGGGCGCGACGTAGCCTCCTCGGATGGCGTCTTGGGCTTCCCCGAGCTCCTCGTCTGCGATCTCTTCGTCGCCCGGATCGGGCTCGTCGGGAGGGGCCGCACAGGCCCCGAGCAGCATGGTGAACGTCACCCCCCCGACCAGAGCACGAAGCGAACGCAGCATGAAGCGCACCTCCAAGGGCCGGCGAGGGCCCTTCGCAGAGGACGAGATCTAGCAGGTTCTGGAGCGATGCACGCCCGAGTCGACGGCCGTCGGCGAAAGGGTGGCGGCCGCCACCCGAGACGCGCTGCGGCAAGGGGAAAATTGCCCCAATTCGGGGGGAAATCGGGCCCGTCGAGGCTTGGCTCAGCGCTTGAAAAAGGCCTCGCTCCATGCATCTGGATCCCCTGCTCGCCGTCTCCTTCGCGGCCTGGGCCGCGAGCGCCTTCCCGGTCGCGCCCGCGGCGAGCACCGCGGGCGTCGTGCTTGCGCTCGTGCTGCTCCGGCGCTGGCGCAGCCTCGGCCTGCGCGCCGCGATCGTCTGCGTCGCGGTCTACGCGATCGTCGCGGCGCGCGCGGCCTCGAGCTCCTCGGAGGGGCGCGAGGCCTACGAGCGCGCGCGCAGCGTGCTCGTCCCCAAGGCGCTCTGCACGGGGCGAGGCGTGGTGGCGAGCTCGCCCCTCGTGCGGGCGGGCGACGTGCGCGCGGTCGTCGATCTCGAGGGGCCCCGCTGCGCCGGCGCCTCGGTGCGCGGCGGCCTGCGCGTCACGCTCGGCGGGCTGCCGCGCGGTCTAGGGCGAGGCGACGAGCTCGAGCTCGAGGCCGAGCTCGGGCTCGTGCATCTCTTCAGCAACGAAGGGACGGGCTCCGGCCTCGTGCGCGTGGCGCGCACGGGCATCGTGGGCAGCGGGCGCGCCAAACGCGTCGAGCTGCGTGGCCGAGCGGCGGGCATCGCGCGCGCGATCGACGCCGCGCGCGAGCGGGTGCGCGATCGCATCGAGGCGACCTACCACCCCGAGGCCGCCGGGCTCGGGCGGGCGCTCGTGCTCGGAGAGACGGATCTACACGAGGCCGAGAACGAGGCCTTCCGCGTCACGGGGCTCTCGCACCTGCTCGCGGTCTCGGGGACCCACCTCGTCGTGGCGGTCTGCTCGCTCGTCGCGCTCCTGCGCGCGGCGCTTCTGCGGCTGCCCGCGCTCGCGGTGCGCGTCGACGTGGGCCGCGTCGCGGCCGTGTTCGCCGTCCCTCTCGCGTGGGCCTACGGCGACTTCGCCGGCGGCGGCGGCTCCGTGGTTCGCGCGGCGGCGATGCTCACGGCGGCGAGCCTCACGCGGCTCTGCGATCGCCGCACCGACCCGGCGCGCGTCTTCGCCGTGGCGCTCTTGGTCGGTGTCGCGCTCGACCCGCTGAGCGCGCTCGACGTGTCCTTCGCGCTCTCGGCCGCTGCGACCGGCGGGCTCTTGCTCAGGGCCCGCCCGCGCGGCGAGCTCCTCACGCCACGAGACGAAGACGGCGCCGCGTGGCACGCCCGCCTCGCGCGACCCCTGCTCACGGCCGTCGGCGCGACGCTCGCGGCCACGATCGCCTGCGCGCCGATCATCGCCTCGATGTCGCCGACGCTGCCCGTCGTGGGCTTGGCCGCGAACGTCGTCGCCGCGCCGCTCGGGGAGGTCTTCGCGCTACCCTTCTGCCTGGCGCACGCGGCGCTCGTGTGGGCGCCGCCGCTCGAGCGCCTCACGGCGTGGATCGGTGGAGGCGCGCTGCGAGGCGTGAGTCTCATCGCGCACGCCTCGGCGAGCACCGGCCTCGCGCTGCCGGTGCCCACGCCGACCTCGGCCGAGCTCGTGGCGCTCGCGCTCACGACGCTCGGCGCTTGCGTCTCCGGCACGAGACGCCGCGTGGTGCTCGTCTTCGGCGTGGTCGCGCTGCTCTCGCTCGAGCTCGGCGCGCGCCACTCGGGCGCGCCGCGGGGCCTCTTGCGCGTGAGCGCGCTCGACGTCGCCCAGGGCGACGCGCTCGTGGTCGACCTGCCCGACGGCGCGGTGATGCTCGTCGACACGGGAGGGCTGCCGGGAGGTGGCCCCGACATCGGGGCGCGTGTCGTGGCGCCCGCGCTGCGTGCGCGCAGGCGCACCCGCCTCGACGTGCTCGTCTTGAGCCACGCCCACCCGGATCACTTCGGAGGGCTCGAGGCGGTGTCGAAGGCCGTCGAGATCGGCGAGCTCTGGCATCCGGGCACCATCCGCCCGGACGGCGAGCTCGGCAGGCTGCTCGCGGGCCTCGAGGCGCGTGGCACGGTGCTGCGCACCCCGGCCGAGCTCTGCGGGCGCGATCGCCGCCACGGCGGCGCGACCGTCGCGGTGCTCTGGCCCTGCCCTGGCGCCGATCCCTCCGCCCACGAGAACGACAACTCGCTCGTGCTGCACATCGCCTACGGAGAGCGCGCCGCGCTGCTCGTCGGCGACGCGGAGCACGACACCGAGGACGCGCTGCTCGCGGCCCACGGCGCGAGCCTGCGCGCCGATCTGCTCAAGGTCGGCCACCACGGCAGCCACACCTCGAGCACGCCCGCCTTCGTCGACGCCGTCGCGCCACGCGACGCGCTGATCTCCTGCGGCGTGCGCAACCGCTTCGGCCACCCCAGGCCTCAGACGCTCACGACGCTCGCCGCGCGCGGCGTGCGCGTGCACCGGACGGATCTCCACGGTGAGCGCCGCTGGTGGACCGATGGCCGAGATACTTGGACCTCCGACTGATGGAAAGCACGCGGGGGTGGGAGCCTCGCGGCCTCCACCCTCTCATGCTCGCCGAGCTCGACGCGAAGCGCTCGCTCCGCGCGCGGCTCACTGCACCACTCAGCTCACTGCGGGACGGGGGCCGTGCCGACCTCGACGCCGGCGTTCGCGATCCAGCTGAAGCTGTCGATGAGCACCGTCGAGTCCCAGGAGGTGTCGCCCGTGTCCCAGATCGCGAAGCGGATCGCGAAGGTCTGGCCGGGCTCGACCGGCGCGGTCGTCTGCAGCCAGCTGGTCGCGCCCGCCGAGGTCTCGAAGCCCGTGCCCTGGAGCTCGGTGGTGCCGAGCGGGCAGCCCGGGCACACGTCGAAGAAGGCGACGTTGACGCTCACGGGGTTGTTCTGGCTGTCGAAGGAGACGTTGCCGTTGATCGAGCCCTGCGGCGCCGGGGTCACCAGCGCGATGAACTGATCGTTGAACGAGGTGCAGACCCACTCGGGGTACTCGTGCGAGTAGAAGTTGAAGTCGAACTTGTAGCCCGTGGCGTTCGTGGGCGCGCGCAGCGTGACCTCGAGGCCGACGTCGTCGTTGATGTCGGGGTCGCCGCTGCAGTTGGGCACGTCTTGCGGGAAGCCGGGCGGCGGGGTGCCAGCGCCCTTTCCGGTGCAGCTGATGCCGCCGCAGAACTCCGGCTGGCTCGCGTCGCGCGCGCGTCCCGAGGACATGACGAAGAGGTTGCTGCCCTGGCGAGCCGGGACGTTGGGGCCGAACTGGGGCGAGATGCCGTACTGGTTCGAGTGCGCCGTCACGGTGCCGTTGGCGCGCACCCACTGCGCGCTCACCAGGCCCCACTTGCCGTCGGCCGCCGACTTGCAGATCTCGATCGCGCGCGCGGCGTCGAAGGCGTCGCTCGAGGTCAGCGTGAGCGCGTCGTCGCAGGTCGCCGGGGGCGGGTTGTCGGCCGTGCCGTCGCAGTCTTCGTCGACCGGCACGTAGGGGCCGGCGCCTCCAGCGCCGCCTCCACCGCCCTCACCTTCGGTGCCGACGACCTCGATCGCGCCCGGGTTCACGTTCGCGTCGCAGTCGTTGCAGTCGCCCTGGCTCGGCGTGTAGCCGTCCATGTCGAGGTCGGTGTTCGGGCCCGAGAGGCACGGCTGACCCGCCGAGCCAGTGCTCGCCGTGGTGGTCTCGAAGCCGCTCGTGCTCGTCGTGGTCACGGGGTCGGTGGTTCCGCTGCCACCCTCGCCCGCGGCTCCGCCCGCCGAGCTGGAGCTGGCCTCGAAGCCATCGCCAGACGTGCCGGCCGTGCAGGCCGACACGGCCGCGATGGCGACCGCGCCGATCCCGGCGAACAGTGAGAGGGACGAGAAACCGAAGCGACGCGCAGCGATCATGGGACCCCTGAGCCGCCGGGGAGCGGGACCTCTCGCCGAGGTGCCCGGAGCAGCTCGATCTCGAGAGTTAGCACGAAGAGGTAGGTCTTTGGAAGACCTCCGCACCCAAACGAAACAGCATAGCCAGTCGGATTCGTGCTTGGCAAGGCCCTCCGTTCAGTGGGCCTCCGACGACCAGGCGGCTTTGTCCTACATGCGTGGCGCCACGCCAAGACCCGGGCCCTCGGGCGGAGCCGGGCCTCGCACGCGCTCGTGGGCTATGTTCGCCGGCACATGCTCCGTGAGCCGACCAGCGTGATCCGTGAGCGCCTCGCGCGCGAGGTCGGGCGCATCGACAAGCAGGCGCCCAACGCGATCGCGCTCGCCTACCCCTCGCCGTACCGCACCGGCATGAGCTCGCTCGGCTTCCTGCAGATCTACAAGATCCTGCAAGCGGAGCCCGGCCTCGCCTGTGAGCGCTTCTTCCTGCCCGACGAGGCCGACGGCACGAAGATCGCGCCCGTCGGCTACGAGCAGCACCGCGCCCTCTCGGATTTCTCGCTCATCGCGCTCAGCGTCGCCTACGAGCTCGAGCTCGCTGGCGTGGTGCAGATGCTCGAGGCCTCTGGCATCCCTTCGCTGCGCGAGGAGCGCGGCCGAGAGCACCCCTTCGTGCTCGCGGGCGGCCCTCTCAGCTTCTCCAACCCGCTGCCGCTCGCGGCCTACGCCGACGCGATCATCATGGGCGAGGCCGAAGAGCTCGTGGTCCCCGCCGTGCACGCGGCGCTCGGATCGTCGAGCAAAGCCGAGGCGCTGAAGCGGCTCGCCGAGATCCCGCACGTGTTCGTGCCCGAGCTGCACGGAGCGTCGATGCCCACCGTGGCGCGGGCCGACACGCGCTTCTTGCCCGCCTGGGCGCCGATCCGCACGCCGGACACCGAGCTCAGCAACATGTTCTTGATCGAGACCGAGCGAGGCTGCTCGCGCAGCTGCACCTACTGCGTGATGCGGCGCTCGACGAACGGCGGCATGCGCCTCGTACCGAAGGACACGATCCTCTCGCTCGTACCCGACGACGCACCGAAGGTCGGGCTCGTCGGCGCGGCGGTGAGCGACCACCCGAAGATCGCGGAGATCGTGCGAGAGCTCGCCGCGCGCGGCAAAGGCGTGGGCCTCTCGAGCCTGAGGCCCGACCGGCTGAGCGACGACTTCGTGGGTGCGCTGCGGCTCGGCGGCTACAAGACCCTCACGACGGCGATGGACGGCCCGAGCGAGCGGCTCCGTGAGTCGCTCGAGCGCAGGGCGCGCATCAAGCACCTCGAGCGCGCGGCAGAGCTCGCCCGCGCGCACGGCATGAAGCGGCTCAAGCTCTACCTCATGCTCGGGCTGCCGACCGAGACCGACGCCGACATCGACGAGTGCATCGAGTTCGTCGGCAAGCTGTCGACCACGATCCCCGTCGCGCTCGGCATCGCGCCCTTCTGCGCCAAACGCAACACCCCGCTCGACGGCGCCGAGTTCGCCGGCATCCAGGTGGTCGACAAACGCCTCGATCGGCTGCGGCGCGGCCTGCGCGGCCGGGCCGACGTGCGCGCGACGAGCGCGAAGTGGGCCTGGGCCGAGTACGTGCTCGCGCAGGGCGGCGTGGCGGAGGGCCGAGCCGTGCGCGACGCAGTGCTTTCGGGCGGGAGCTTCTCGGCGTACAAGGCGGCGTTCGCGCGCGTCGCCGCGAGCAAGCCGCAGCGTCGCAGCCTCGCCATCGCTCCCTTCTGAGCCGCAACCGAGCCACCCGCTCCATGACGGACAAAGCACCCTCGCTCAAGAACACCGTCGCTCAAGTGGCGTTCATCCTGGGCGCGGCCGTCGTCGTCTATGGCTTCGTCCAGGCCGCGAAGAACGACCAGCAGCGCGCCGCCTGCACGGCCGTCTGCGCGCTCGGCCCGAAGTACGGCGGCACGAACCTGCTCGCGCCCGACTTCGAGCTCCCGGATCTCGACGGCAAGCCCGTGAAGCTCTCGTCGTTCCGCGGAAAGACGGTGGTGCTCAACTTCTGGGCGAGCTGGTGCGACCCCTGCAAAGAGGAGATGCCCTCCCTGGGCGATCTCGCCAAGGTGCTCGAGAAGCGCGACGACATCGTCCTGCTCACCGTGAGCGTCGACGAGGACCCGAAGGTCGCGCGCGATACGCTCGCGGTGCTGCTCGCCTCGGAGACGATCCCCTTCCCGGTGCTGATGGACCCGGAGATGAAGGTCGTGAACGAGAAGTACGGCACGCGCCTCTACCCGGAGACGTGGATCATCGACCCCGAGGGCTACGTGCGGCTGCGCTTCGACGGCGCAGAAGACTGGAGCCATGCGATCGCGATCGAAGCGATCGAGTCGGTCGCGCGGGGTCGCGGCTGCGTGGTGGAGTTCCGCGAGGGCCGCGCGCTCGCGCCCCATGGAAAGCTCTGCGAGTCCGACTGAGGCGCGCCACGCCTCGATCGGACTCGCCTGGAGTGGAGCCGGGCTCGGCGGCTCCGGTTCGACCAGCGCTCAGTTGGTGTTGAGCTCGACGCGCAGGAGCTTGCGGCCGATGAACAGGTAGTCGCCCTGGCCGAGCTCGCGCTCGGTCTTGAGGCGCAGGTACGTGCCGTTGCGGCTGTTCATGTCGGTGAGCGTGAAGTGCCCCTCGCGCTCCTCGATGCGGCAGTGCGAGCCCGACATGTAGAGATCGCCCGGGAAGTTCAGATCGCCACCCTCTCGGCCGATCTGCAGCGAGTTGCCGCGCGCGCACACGGTCATGCCGACCGCGCCACCCTGGAGGATCTGCGCGAGGCGGAACGCGCTCGGGTGCTTGGGCGAGGAGTAGAAGTAGGTGCCGTCGGCGGCGGGGCCGTCGGATGCGCGCGGGTTCGTGTCGAGCCTGAAGAGCTGCTCGCCGGCGAGGAAGGTGTCGCCCGGCGCGAGGTCGACCGTGCCGCGGACGCGGATGTAGACGCCGTTGAGCGAGCCCTCGTCACGGACGACGAGCACGCCGTTCCGGTAGAAGAAGTTCGCGTGCTTGCGCGAGACGAAGGGGTCGTCGGGGAAGACGAGCTGGCCGTCTCGGCCCACGATGTGCTGCTCGGCCTTGAGGTGGAAGCTGAGCCCGTCCATGCCCTCACCTCGGATGAGGATGAGCTTCGCCTTCGCAGGGTTCTGCATGTCGCCGAAGAAGAGCACCTGGGCGCTGACGATCTCCGGAGGCACGGACGCGCCGCAGCGACCGCAGAACTTGTGACCCATGGGGACGCCCGCCGAGCACGAGCGGCAGACGTAGTTGCGAGCCTGTTCCATCAACTCCTCCTGGGAGAGCCTTGCGAAATCGGACGGGGGTGCAGCCGTTGGGGGTGCAGCCTTTGGGGGTGCAGCGGTCGCGGCTGCGGGGGTGGCGAGCGGCACGCTCGGGACCTGCGCGGGCCTGCTCGGCGGCGGGGCCGGCGCGGGGGGGCGCGTGAGGTCGGCGGGCGGGGGACGAGAGGCCTGCGCGGCAGGGGCGCGCGATCCGAAGGGCGCGATGGGTCGCGCCGAGGGGTTCGCGGGCCTGACCGAGGCGCCGGGCACGGGGACCGAAGCCACGCGGGGCGCGTCGACGGGCCGCGCTGCAGCGGCCGGAGCCGAAGGCGGCAGAGGTGCGGCGTCGGGGAAGGACGGAGACCTCGGCGGCCGCAGCGGGAGCGAGCCGACGGCCGGCCCAGGTGGTGGTGGGCTCGACGCTCCGCTCGAAGCGCGGGGCGGAGGGTTCGAGCGCATCGCCATCATGGCGAGCGCGGAGGCGCGGCGCGCCGTGCTCGGCGATGCTGCGGCGAGACCCGGGGGGCGCGAGTCGCGAGTGCTGGGCGCGGGCGGCGCCACGGATGACGGCGCCTCCGCGACCTGGGGCGCCACCGAGGGCATCGCACGACGGGTCGAGAGCCGGAGCTCGCTCGAGCAGGCGGCGCAGGTCTGCTCCCCGAGCGGGCTGTACCGATCGCAGTGCCCGCAGACGATGCCGATTTCGGTGCGTTCCGCGCTCAACGTGAACCCGTCCCAGCCGAGGGATCGACATGCTCGCCGCGGAGCGCCGAGGCCGTCAAGCTGAGCAAGGTGCTCGGGAGCCTCTCGAGCTTCATCGGATGAAGGTCAACCGGGCGTCGGCGTCCGACCAACCCTTGGCGCCCCACGTGCGGAAGACGATCTTCTCCTTGCAGCTCGAGGCGGGAACGGCGCCGAAGTCGCGGGAGTCGTCGTGGAACATGCGGTTGTCGCTGAGCAGGTACACCCGGTCCGGGCCGACGGTGTGCTCGACGGGCTTCATCTGGGTCTTGCTGTAGACCGAGGCCCGGAAGTGCCAGCCGCCGCCGATCTCGACGCGCGAGCAGTTCGCCTGCGTGGGTGCGCCGCTCGAGGGGTGCGGGAAGGTGACGATGCCCTCGGTGCAGCTCTCGACCGCGTCGTAGCGCTTGTCGTTGAGGAACAGCCTGTCGCCTTCGACGCGCACCCTGTCACCCGCGAGGCCGACGATGCGGCCGATGACCCAGCGGCTCGGATCCTCCGGGTCGGGGCAGCGCACGAGATCGCCGATGCCTCGCTCGCCCTTGGTGAGCAGCAGCACGCGATCGCCTGCGCGCAGGGTCGGCACCACCGAAGCGCCGAGCACCGGGTCTTCGGGCACGACCCAGCCGTCGAGCAGCGTGAGCCTCAAGATGCCCGCGATGAGTGCGAGGATCCCGAACGTCCAGCCCACGAACTTGAGCCACTTCGACACGTTGCTTCGATGCTACCAGAGCGGCTCGGGCGAGGCCAAAACGCGGACCGACGACCCAGGGTGATCCAGGGCGACTCAGGGCGCGGCGGGCTCGCAGGAGCGGAAGGGCGGCAGCTCGGCCGGGCTCGCGCCGGCGGCGATCTCCTTGGCCGCGCTGAAGAGCACCGCGAAACGGTCGAGCCGCGCGAAGTACGAGGTCGAGCGCGTGGCGGCGTCGCCGTCCATCAAACTCGACGAGACGACACCCACGATCTCACGGCGCGCGTCGAGCACGGGCCCCCCGGAGTCGCCCGGGCAGATCGAGGCCTGCACGGTGAACACGCCGCGCGAAGTGGCCTCGATGCGACCGCCATCGCGCACCTGGCGGTGCACGGCGCCCTGCTCGAGCGCGCAGCGACCGAAGCCCCAAGGCGTGAGCGACTCTCCGAGCACGGGTGGGCTCTCGAGGCGAGGCACGAAGGTGGGCATGCCGACGAGCTTGCGATCGAGCACGAGGATGGCGATGTCGCCCTCTCCCTGCACGTAGCCGCAGTCGGCCGAGACGACCTGGCGCACGCCGACCTCGCCCCAGGGCATGTGGTCGCCGCCGAGCTCGATGCGGATGCTCGAGGGCGCCCGGTCTTGCGGCAACATGCGCCCGCGCGCATCGCGCTCGACGATGCAGTGGTGCGCGGTGAGCACGAGATCGTCGGCGATCAAGGTGCCGGTACAGCTGCCTGCGGCCACCACGCGCACGATGGCGTCGTCGAGCGGATCGGCGGTCAGTGAGAGCGGCGAGAGGAAGGGGCGACGCTGCGCTTCGTCTTCAGCCGCGGGGATGGGCTCTTCGACGTGGGAGGGGCGCACGCAGCCTGAGGCGGCGGCCGACAGGGCCGCGGCGCAGACCACCAGACGTGCGGCCCGAGTCGTCAAGCGGGGGAGATCCTGCGTGGAAGGTGGACGGGTCGGAGGCGGTGCTGCGGTGGGTGCGAGCTTCGACGCTCGAGACTATCGGAGGCTTGGGTGAAAAAGACACCGCCCCGGACGATCAGAGCCCGGCGAGCAGCACACGGCGCTCCTGGATATCCGACGATCCACCCAGCGCAGGGCCGCTCGACGCGCCGCCAGACCTCGAGCTCCGCGCCGCCTTCAGCATGCCGAGCTGTCGCTCGGCGCGTGCCTCGAGCCAGCTGGGACACGCGAGCGACTGCGCGCAGGTCGCGAGCGTGAGCTCCTGGAGGTGCTCGGCCTCGTCGAGCTCGCCGCGCGCGATGGCGACCCGACCGCGGAGGTGGAGCAGCTCGGGATCGGCGTCGCTCGCGCCGGCGCGGTCGAGCACCGACTGCGCGAGACCGGGCTGACCGCGCTCGAGGTAGGCCACCGCGAGCGCCGGCAGGGCCGACGGCCGCTCACTGGCGCGCAGCTCGAGCCCCGCCAGCTCCGGGTCGCTCGAGACGACGGCGCTCGTGCGGCCCTGCGCTCCCAGAAAGGCCACCCCGACGATCGCCACCGCAGCAAACCCGTTCAGCAGCCAAGCCATTCCAGCCATCGCGCCCTCCGTGAAGGAGCCTCGACACGCCTCCGCAGGCTTCGTTCCCGAAGCCCGACGATTTCGGTGGCAGCTCGTCCTACATCGGCGCCGCGAGGCGTACCGCCAAGTGGGCGCGCCCGGCTGCGCTCAGTCTTCGCCGAGCGGCACGAGGTCGTCGCGGTGCACGAGCTCCCCGCGGGCCTCCTCGCGTTTGCCGGCCGAGCGCGCCGCATCGCTCGACGACATGCGCACCAGCCCGCGCGCGATCTCCTTGCCGTCCGGGTCGACGAGCTGCACGCAGTCGCCCGGTACGAAGCTGCCTCGCACGCCGAGCACGCCGACCGCGAGCACGCTCTTGTTGCGCTGCACGGCCTCGACCGCGCCTCGATCGAGCACGAGCGCGCCGCGGGGCCGCAGCGTGAAGGCGATCCAGTGTTTGCGGGCGAGCAGCCTGCGCGCGGCCGACGGGAACAGGCTGCCGACGTCGTCTCCCGCGAGCACCGAGGCGACGACGCCCTCTCGCTTCGCGGGGGCGATGACCACGTGCGCCCCCGCGAGCGACGCGCGACGCGCGGCCTCGAGCTTGCTCACCATGCCCCCCGTGCCGACCCCGGAGCGAGAGCCTCCTGCGAGCGCGCGCACCTCGCCGATCTTCGGGACGAAGGAGATGCGCTGACCGCTCGCGTCGAGCAGGCCGTCGACGTCGGAGAGCAGGAGCAAGAGATCGGCCCCGACGATCGGCACGACCATGCTCGCGAGCTGATCGTTGTCGCCGAAACGGATCTCGTCGACCGCGACGGCGTCGTTCTCGTTGATGATGGGCACCACGCCCGCGGAGAGCAGCGCGAGCAAGGCCTCGCGCGCGTTGTTGGCGCGGGTGCGATCGGCGAGGTCCGCGTGCGTGAGCAGGACCTGCGCGGCGGTGAGGCCCTCGGGCTCGAAGGCGTCTTCCCAGCGGCGCATGAGCGTGCTCTGCCCTGCGGCTGCGGCGGCCTGCAGCCAGGCCATGTCCTTCGGTCGCGCGCCGAGCCCGAGGCGCTGGATCCCGAGCGCGATGGCGCCGCTCGAGACGATCGTGACCTGCTTCTTCGCCGCACGCAGCGCCGCGACCTCCGCGGCCACGCGCTGCCAGGCCTCGCCGCTCAGGCTCTTGGAGCCGATCTTCAGGACGATCGATCGACAGCGGGACAGGCGATCGCGCAGCGCGCGCTCGGACTCTCGTTCGGTCATGGTCGGTGGCGTCGGGGTGGAGGCCTCGGCCCGGGTGCGGACCACGCGGGCCGCGATGGCGTCAGCCTTCGGCGACGACGGCGTCGAAGGCTGCGTCGAGCCGGCGCTCGAGGTAGCCCGGCAGGCCGGCAGCGGTGAGCAGGGCCGCGTCGAGCCAGCGGGTGAACTCGTCGCGCAGGTCTTCGACGCCGGGCAGGAGCGGGGTGGCCGTGGGGTGGATCGCGGGGGAGAAGGCGCGCAGGATCGCGCGGTCGATCCACGCGCGCAGCCGGCGCGCTTCGTCGGCGTGCACGCGGACCGCGCTCGAGCCTCGGTGCTGCTCGACGTAGCGCTCGAAGAGGTGCCCGAGCGCGTAGACCTCGACCGCCGAGGTGGCCGAGAGCAACGCGGACACCGGCGCGAGGCGCTTGAAGAAGGTGCGCGTGACGAAGCCGAGGGCCGTGCGCGCGGCCATGCGCACGGGCGACTCGCCCGAGGACTCGGCGAAGATGCGGCGCGCTTCGTTCGTGAGGCTCAGACCGTGCCTGGCGGCGACGTCTTGGACGATGGCGCCACGCACCTGCTCGACGACGCGCGACGGCAGGAAGGGCACGGGGATCGCCGAAGCGAGCAGCGAAAGGCCCGTGAGGATCGCGAGCCTGCCCGCGGCGGGTGCCTGGGGGCTCGTCGCGGTCATCGTCTCGCTCGTGGAGGCCTCGCTCATCGCGCTGGAACCCTACATGAGCTTGGCGACCTCGACCACACTCGCGGAGACCTCGGCGGCGTCGAGCAGCACCTCGGTCGGCCCCATGCCTTCGGGCAGCTCGACGACGAAGCGCGTCGGCCCGCCACGCAACGAGGCGCCTCGGCGCGCGAGGGCCTGCGTGAGCGCCTCGGCGCCCTCGGGCACGTGGAGGCGCAGGACACGCCCGCTCGACAGCAGCTCTCCCGCCGAGCCGGAGTAGACGAGCTGACCGCCTGCGAGCACCGCGACGTCCGATGCGCGCGCCGCGAGCACGCCCTCGGGTGTGCCCGGCAAGGGGCGCGTCACCGACACGATCGTGGAGCGCCCCTCCGACGCCGAGGCGAGCGCCGACAGCACGAAGGCCGCCGAGGCCTCGTCGAGGCCAGCGAGCGGCGCCTCCGCGACGAGCACCTGAGGAGCCGCCACCACGGCCTGCGCGAGCACGAGCGCGCGACGCTCGGCGAGGCCGAGGGCTCGGATCGGCGTCGCGCTGCGGGCCACGAGCCCGACGCGAAGCACGAGCTCGGCGACGCGCTCGGTGCGCGCGGCGCGCGGCAGGACGTGGCCCGCGAGCCCGCTCGAGAGCTCGAGGACCTCGTCGAGCCAGGCGCACACGGTGGTGTCGAGCGGCAGTGGTGGGTCGAGCGGCGCGTAGCCCGAGACGCCGCGGTGCGCGCCCGTGGCGACGTCGCGCCCGGCGAGCGCGAGGCGGCCCGCGGCGACGCGCGCGTGCCCCTGCACCGGCTCGAGCCGACCGGCGCGCGCCGCCCACCACGCCGAGGCCATGCCGAGCGGCGCGTTGCCGACGGTCGCGAGCAGCGGCGCGGAGTCGCCGAGCAGGAGCAGCGCACGGCCACGGGCGTCGAGATCGAAGGCCTCGATCGCCACGGCGTCGTCGACGGCGATGCGCACGCCGCGCGCGACGAGCAGCGGAGCCTCGGGCGGCTCCGAGGGGAGCGGCGTCACTCGGGTCTCCTCCGCCCGGAGCGCAGCGCCGCGACGTCGAGCTCCTCGAAGACCTCGACGCGCGCCATCGGCCGGGTCGTGTCGAGCACCACGAAAGGCACGAGCACACGCGCGACGTCGAGCAAAGGCGTGGGGATCATCGCGCCCATCGCGGGAGCCTCGGCCGAGACCCCGACCGCGGACAGCACGAAGCCGAGCAGGGAGTCGTCTTCCCTCGGCAGCTCCGCGATCGGCGCGCCGCGCGACACACCGCCGAGCCTGCGCGCCTCGTCGATCGCCTCGCGCAGCCCGCCCACGCGATCGACGAGCCCGCGCTCCTGGGCCTGTGCGCCCGTCCACACGCGCCCACGCGCGACCGCGTCGACCTCCGCCGCCTTCATGCCGCGCCCCTCCGCCACGCGCGCGATGAAGAGATCGTAGAACTGCTTCACCTTGCGACCGAGCTCCTCGCGCTCGTCGTCGGTGAAGGGTCGGAAGAAAGACTCGGCGTCGGCGCGCGGCGCGGAGCGGAAGGCCTCGGTGGTGACCCCGAGCTTGCCGAGCAGCTCCGACACGTCGACCTTGCCGTAGAAGATGCCGATCGAGCCCGTGACCGTCGTGCGGTTGGCGTAGATGGGCTTGCCGCCGACCGCCGCGTAGTAGCCACCGCTCGCCGCCGTGGAGCCCATGGAGACGACGACGGGCTTCAGCTTCGCGGTGAGCTGCACCTCGCGGAGGATGACGTCGGCCGCGAGCGAGGAGCCGCCGCCGGTCTCGATGCGGAAGACCACCGCGCGCACCTTCGGGTCGCGCCGCGCGTCCTCGAAGGCCTTCGCGATCGTGCGTGAGCCCGCGAGGCGCAGGCCGACGAAGGGGATGTACTGGCTGTCGCCGTCGACCATGTCGCCGGAGAGGTAGACGATGGCGATGCCGTTCTCGGCCGCCCAGCGCGTGGGCGCGTCGTCGACCAAGCGGTCTTTCACCAGCAGCACGGGCGCGCCGAGCAGCTCGGCCATGAAGCGCTCGAGCTCGTCGGGGTAGACGAGCGCGTCGACGAGGCCCGCCTCGCGTGCCTCCTGCGCGATGAAGGGCCCGGAGGCGATCGTCTTGCGCAGGGTCGAGACCGGGATGTGGCGTCCGCCGCCGACGTCGTGGAGGAAGACCGCCTCGTTGAGGTCGATCATCTCCTGGTGATCGCGCTTCGAGGTCTCGGTGCCTCCGCTGCCGACGAACATCTCCGCGGCCGACTTGTGCGCGCCGATGCGCACGAAGTCGGCGCGCACGCCGAGCTTGTCGAGCACGCCGCCCACGTAGAAGTAGCGCGACGACAGCCCCGAGAAACGCAGCCCACCCGCGGGGTTCATCGCGATGCGATCGGCCTGCGAGCACGCGAGCAGCGAGCGACCCTTGGCGTCCTCGAGGTGACAGGCGACCTTCTTGCCACGCGCGCGCAGCGTGCGGATTGCGTCGCCGAGCTCCTCCGCGTGCGCGATCGAGCCCGAGGGCTCGGCGCTCATCTTGAGCAGCACGGCCTCGACCTCGTCGTCGTCTGCGAGACCCCACAGCTTGCGGAGCAAGCGCACGTGACCCCGCGCGCCGGGCGTTTCGTCGACGTCGACCTGCGCGACGTAGCGCACCGTGGGCAGACCCGGCTCGCGGAAGGCGCGGATGGCCGCGCCCGCGTAGTAGCCCGCGGCGCCTCCGCCCGCGGCGTCACCGAAGACGGCGCCTCCGCTCACCTGCGCCGGTCCGAGGTTCACGTCGAGCCCGGCGGTCGCGACGAAGGAGGGATCGTCGAAGCCCGAGTCGAGGTCGAAGACCGACATGTCGCCGCGCAGCCGGCCCACGTAGGGCACGTCGAGGCCGAGCGTGAGCCTGGGCACCCACTCCGCGCTGCGCTCGAAGTAGCGCGCCTCGGCGCCGAGCTCGAGCGTGCGTAGACCGACGATCGGGCGGAGCGCGAGCCCGGTGTCCCAGCTGCGCTGCGCGCGCGTGCCGTCGCGGCTGGTGGGGATGTTGAGGTCGCGCAGCACGTGCGAGAGCGAGATCCAGGAGCTCGGCCGCGCCGTGACGCCGAGCGAGGCGGAGAACTGCCCGTCGAGCGAGGGGCGATCGGAGATCGACCAGCCGAGGCTGCTGCCGAAGCTCAGCTGCCGGCCGAGGCGCGCGCCGAGCCCCCAGCGGATCCACTGCAGCTCGCCCGTGTACGGCGCCGGTGCGCTGCGCGGCGGGTCGACGAGCTCGACGCGCAGACCCGAGCCGAAGATCCAGAAGGGCGCGGCGAGATCGAAGGCGTGACCTCGACTCGGCAAGGTGGACGACTCCTGCGTCGAGACCCAGGTCCAGCGCAGCTCGGCCCCGGGCATGAGCGGCAGGTTGGCCGGGTTGGTCGCGGTCGCCGAGGCGTCCTCGTTCGAGGTGATCGAGCGCCCCGGCACGGGCAGGTGATCGGCGCTCGACACGGGTGGGTCGGCGCGCAGCTCCGCGCCGTGCGCGAGCGCGGCGAGGGTGAACGCGACACCGACGATGGAGCCGCGCCGGAGGTGCGCGCGACGGGCTTGGGTGGGGCGCTTTCGCGGGCTCATGCGGGCCTCTCGATCCATCCACGCTCGGTGGCGAGCGCGCGCAAGGCCTCTCGGCGCTGCGCGAGCTCGTCGTGATCCTTCACCGGGAGAAAACGCGAGCGCGACCCCTCTCTCGGTACACGCAGGAAGCGAGGCTCGAGCGGCACGGTGATCTCACCGAGCAGGCGCTCGAACTGCACGGCCTCGAGTCCGTCGACCTTCTTGTCGACCTCGACGAAGCTGAACTCGTGGTCGAGCGCCGCGAGCGCGCGCGCGTCGACGACGAAGGTGTTGGTGTTGAAGACCGGCACGCTCGCGGGGTCGAAGCCCTTCGGCAGGCGGAACTCCTCGGCGATGATGCGCTTGCCGCGGTGGCGCACCGGGCCCCCGCCGCGATCGCTGCCGACCTTGTCGACGAGCTCGACCGAGAGCGGATCGCCGTGCGCGATGTGCCAGCCGAGCACGACGGGGTCGATCGACGCGCCGAGATTGTCGAGGTTCGCGATCCAGATCCACGGCCCGGGCGCCTCGCCCGCGCCCGCACGACGCGCGAGGCCGTGTTGCTCGAGGCTGCATTTCTCGAGGCTGTGTTTCTCGAGGAAGTGCTCGAGCAGGCCGCTCTTCGCGAGGGCCTCGGGCAGATCACCATGACCGGTCGCGTAGACGCTCGGCTCACCGTGCGCGTCGCGGAAGAGCGCACCGGACTTGTCGAGGCGCAGCGAGACGCACTGCTCGAACACGGCGACGCGCTCGCCGTCGCGACGCGCGCCGAGCGCCTCGACGATTGGCCCGTAGGTGGCCTCGCTCGTCATCAACCAGAGCGGCACGACGGCGCCGAGCTCGCGCTCGAGCGCGGCCTGCTCGGCGAGGCGCAGCTCGAGGAAGCTCTTGCCGTCGAGCGCCTCGACGAGCGCCTTCACGACCCCGCCCATGCGCGTCGCCATGCCCCCGGCGAGCACGCAGAAGGCGACGCGACCGGCGCGCAGTGCCTCGAGCCCGAGAGCGCGCAGCCTGGCGTGCTCGTCGCTGCCCTCGACGGGGAGGTCGGCGACGTCGCCGGGCAGGGGAGCTTCGACCGGGCCGGAGAGCCGGTTGCGCGCGTCGCGGTCGGTGCCGATCGAGGCGGCCCAGCTGAGCAGCCTGTCGTCGCGAAAACCCCTGGCTTCGAGGCGAGCCCGGAGCTCGGAGGGCAGGGAGGCGAGTTCGTCGGCGAGCGCCATGGTGGGCGCAAGGATGACGACGAACCGCGATCGCCCGCAAGCTCCAAGGGCTGCGGGCGCGACGGTGAGGTCCAGCCAGCGACTAGACGCCGCCCGTGCCGCCGTTGCCGCCCACGTTCAACGTGCCACCGGCTCCACCGACGTTGAGCCCACCACCAGCGCCACCACCCGACGAGCTGCTCGTCGTGCTGGTGGCCGACGTCGAGCTCGTCGTCGTGCTCGTATTGCTCGTGCTCCCACCTCCACCACCCGCCCCGGAGGGTTCGGCCGCCTCGAGGCCCATCTTGGAGGGCGCCGGGCCCTCGAGATCAGAGAAGCAGCCGAAGAGCGCAGCGGAGCAAGCGACCGCGAAGACGATGCGAAGACGTGCCACCATGGCGTCGATGCTATCCCGCGGCTCGCGCGACGTAGAAGTTCCTGGCAGCTTCACGCCGGAGCGACGTCAGAGCGCGAGCGCCCAGACGTCGTAGAGGGCGTGGGTCCACACGGCCGGCGCGAAGCCGCGCAGGCGGTAGACCGCCGTGAGGAACAGCCCGCAGACCGCGCGGTAGGTGAAGACCGCCAGATCGAAGGGGTCGGCCATCGGGCCGACGTGATGCCAGCCCGAGAAGGCGAGCGCCGCGAGCACCGCCCAGCCGGCCGTGAGCCCCCAGCCCACGAGGCCCGCGCCCCAGACGAAGCGGATGCCGAGCGCCACCACGCCGAAGAGGCCCACGCGGAAGGCGAGCTCCTCGTAGAAGCCGGCGCCGAGGCTCATCACCAGCCCGGAGAACGCCTCCTCGGAGATCCCCGGCACCAAAGGCAAGGCGCCGATGACCCAGGCCCCCACCATGCGCATCGCGAGCGCGTAGACGACGCCCTCGACCGCGAGCGAGACGAAGCGCCAGCGCGAGAGGGCCTGGCCCCGGCCGAGCAGCGAGAGCACGAGGATGAAGGCGCCGCCGATCGCCACCGTGAGGCCGGCGTAGGCGCTCAGGCTCTGGTTCGCCAAGGCCTTGAGCTCGAGCGTCACCGGATCGGCCGCGTTGCGCACCGGCAGGAACGCGACCCCGAGGTGGTAGAGCACGAAGATGGGCAGCGTGAGCCCGAGGTCCGCCCACGGGTCGCTCCTCGGAGGGAGGCTCTCGTCGTCGGCTTCGGCGCTCACGCCCACCTCGTCACGAGGGTCGCAGGCGGTAGACGATCGCGATGATCTCGACGACCCACAGCGAGACGTTCATCACGAAGGGCACGTCGCGCAGCATCTCCTGCGTAGGCGACTCGGACTTGGGTCGGCCGCGCACCAGCTGCAGGAAGCGCACGACGCCGAAGACGGGGTGGATCGTGGTGAGCCACAGCCACTCCGAGCCGAAGAAGGCGCGCGTGGCCGGGTCGAGCGTGTAGGCGAGGTAGGTCCCCACGCTGGCGAGCCCCGTCACCGAGAGCGCGACCGTGAGCACGCGCGGCGAGTAGGACTCGAGCGCCGCGCGCTGCTTCGCCGCGTTGGCGCCGGCGAGCTCGTGGCGGCGTTTGCCGAAGCCGAGGAAGAGCGCGAGCAGCGCCGTGCAGGCCACCATGTACCAGGACACGGGCGTTCGGATGGCGAAGCCACCGGCCAGCACCCGCAGCACGAAGAAGAAGGAGATGAGGCCGACGTCGAGGTACGCGATCTTCTTCAGCTTGAACGAGTAGGCGAGGTTCAGCGCGAAGTAGAGCGCCGCTGCGCCGGCGAAGAGCGGGGGCCCGAGGCTCGCGCCGATCATCGCGATGGCGAGCAGACCGACGACCATGCCCTTGGCGAGCGGGATCGGCACCTGGCCCGAGGCGATCGGGCGCTTGCGCTTCACCGGGTGGACACGGTCGGCCTCGACGTCGACGAGGTCGTTGAGCGTGTAGACCGCACCTGCGAGCACGCAGAAGACCGCGAACCCACCGACCGCCGAGATGAGGACCGACTCGTGCGTGAGGTGTTTGGCGAAGACGAGCGGCGCGAGCACGAAGAGGTTCTTCACCCACTGGTGCGGGCGGATCGTGCGCAGCATGCCCTTCATCACCCAGGCGATGCTGCCCTTGGGCGGCTCCGGGAGGATGGGCGGCGGGCCTGAGTCGAAGCCCTCCCCGGAGGAGTCGCCAGCGGCGTCGGGGGGCGGGCCTTCCATCGTGGCGCGGGCGCCCCCGGGCGCCGCTTCGAGGCGCTGACGTGCGGAATTTCGCGCGAAGACGGGGGCTGCGAGTGCGAACGAGGCCAAGGCAGGGCGACCTAAGCACGACTCGCGGGCCTCGGCCAAAGAAGCGAGGCGCCCGTGAGCGCCCCGAGGACCGGACCACGAGCCTGCGTCGAACGGCGCGACTCTCGTGCTAGCATCGATGCGATGACGTCGGCCGTTTCGCTGACCCGGACGCCTTCTCCAGTGGCGGAGAAGCTTCGGATCTGTGTGGAGCACGCCCTGGAGGGCAAGCCCGAGGCCGTGGAGCTCGCGCTCACGAGCCTGCTCGCGCGCGGCCACCTGCTCATCGAAGACGTGCCCGGGGTCGGAAAGACCACACTCGCGCGCGGCCTCGCACACGCGGTCGGCGGGGATTACCGGCGCGTACAGTTCACGAGCGACCTCCTGCCGAGCGACGTGCTCGGCGTGAGCGTCTTCGACCAGCGCTCCGGCGAGTTCGCGTTCAGGCAGGGCCCGGTCTTCTGCAACGTGCTCCTGGCCGACGAGATCAACCGCTCGAGCCCGCGCACGCAGTCCGCACTGCTCGAGGCCATGAACGAGGGTCAGGTCTCGGTCGACGGCATCGCCACGCCCCTGCCCGACCCCTTCTTCGTCGTGGCGACGCAGAACCCACAGGACTTCGCCGGCACCTTCCCGCTCCCGGAGAGCCAACTCGACCGATTCATGATGCGGATCCGGATCGGCTACCCGCCTCCTCAGGTCGAGGCGAGGCTGTTGCTCGACCCGGAGGCGAGCCGGCGCGAGATCGAGCAAGCGATCGACCCCGCCCAGCTCGTGGCGCTGCAGCGCGACGTCGACCGGGTCGAGCTCGACGCCTCGCTCGCGACCTACCTCCAGGCGCTGCTCCACGCGACGCGCAACTCGCCCACGCTCTCGCTGGGCGCCTCGCCACGCGCCGGGCTCAACCTCGCCCGCGCGGCGCGCGCGCGAGCGCTGCTGCGCGGGCGCAGCTACTGCATCGCCGACGACATCCACGACCTCGCCGTGCCGGTGCTCGCGCACCGCGTGCGTCTGGCCTCGCACGCCGAGGGTTACGTGCCCTCGCGCGACGAGTCCGAGGCCACCGTGCGCGATCTCGTGGCGCGCGTGCCGGTCCCTCTCTGAGCCGGAGCGACGCGCCATGGGTTCGAGGCGCAACCGCCCGGAGGGCCGAAAGAGCGCGAACGGCGCCTCGAAGAAGCTCGCGCCCGTGGAGCCCGAGCGCGCCTCCTCCTCGAGGGCCGAGGCGCCCGCGAGCCTCGAGCTGCCGCGCATCGACCCGCGCGTCGAGGAGCTGCTCGTGCCGGCCCCGCCGCTCTCCCAGCCCGGCGAGCGGCCCGCGCCCGGAGCGCGCGCGAAGGAGCGAGCGCGCCCGGCGCCGAGCGCACCGGAACCGCGACGCGCAGCACCGACCCCGGAGCGGCCGGCGCCCCCTCGACAGGCCGAGCAGCGCGCGCAGCCGAGGCTGAGCCTGCTCGAGCGGCTGCGCCGGCCGGCCCCACGCCGGCTCAAGTTCACGCGCGAGGGCAAGTACTACCTGGGCATCACGCTGGGCGTCGGCTTCGCCGCGATCAACACCGGCAACAACCTGCTCTACCTGTTGCTCGGCATGCTGCTGTCGCTCATCGTCGTCTCCGGCGTGATGAGCGAGCTCAGCCTGCGCGATCTCAGCGTCACGCGGCGCATGCCGCTGCGCGCTCAGGTCGGGCGCGCGCACCTGGTCGAGATCGAGGTCTACAACCACAAGAAGCGCGTGCCCTCCTACGCGATCGAGGTGGAGGATCTGCGCGCCGGCCAGCCAGCCGACAAGCGCTGCTTCTTCCTCAAGATCAGCCCGTCGTCGGCCCAGGTGGCGGCCTACAGGCGCACGCCGGCGCGTCGCGGGCGCGACCAGCACACCGGCTTCCGCATCGCCACGCGCTTCCCCTTCGGCCTCTTCGAGAAGTCGCGAGAGGTGAACTCGGCCGGCGAGCTCGTCATCTATCCGGCGGTCGATCCCGTGGCGCTCCCGGCCGAGGCGGTGGGTCGCTCGGGCTCGGGCAGCCGCGTGGTGGGGCGCGGGCAGGGCGACGACATCTACAGCGTGCGCCCCATGCGCGACGGCGACGATCCACGCGACATCTACTGGCGCAAGAGCGCGGGGCAGCAGCAGCTCGTGCTGCGCGAGCGCGTGCGCGAGGCCCGGCCCGACGTGGAGCTCGTGCTCGACGTCGTACGCCCGGAAGGTGCGGGCGAAGGCTACGCGGCGGGCTTCGAGCGCCAGGTGCGCGAGGTCGCCTCGCGCGCCGTCGCGCACGTCAAGCGCGGCGACTCGGTCGTCGTGCGCACGACGCAGGGTCAGCGCGCCGCCGGCGGCAAGACGGTGGGCGCCGACCCACTCTTGCGCTTCCTCGCGCTCGTCGACCCGATCGACGAAGGCAGCAAGCACGGTGAGGCCGACGGCCGCGGCGCGAGCCTGGCCGCGCCCTCGCCCGCGCCTCGCGGGGGGGCCGCCGCTTGAGGTTCGGCATCGTCCATCGCTTCATGACGAACGCGCTCGCCGCCTTCGGCGTGCTCGCGCTCGTCTCGAGCGGCCAGTTCTCGAGGACCGTGAGCGCCATCGTGGTGCTCGGGCTCGTCGCGGCGCTCGCGGTGCGGGAGTCGTGGCAGCAACACCGCTGGTTCAAGCACGCCGACACGGTGCTCATCCTCGGCATCCTCGGCGTGCAGATCCTCCGCTTCGCGCTCGGCGCGAGCGGGCTCGACGTGATCATCGAGTTCGCCGCGGGGCTGCAGCTCGTGCGCCTCGCCACGCGGCGCGGCGCCGCACACGACCAGCAGGTCATCGTGCTCGCGCTGTTGCACCTCATCGCGGGCACGGTGCTCGGCGGCGGTCTCGGCTACGGGCTCTGCTTCGCGGGTGTGCTCGTCGTGGCGCCAGGTGCGCTCGTGCTGAGCCACCTGCGCCGCGAGGTCGAGGGCAACTACCGACAGGGCGCGCGTGATCGCACCGGACTGCCCGTCGACGTGCCGCGCATCTTGCGGTCGCGGCGCGTGGTGGGGCGCGGCTTCCTGCTGACGACCTGCCTCTTGTCGGTGCCGATCTTCCTCTTCACGGCGGTGCTCTTCGTCGTCTTCCCACGCGTGGGTCTGTCGCTGCTCCTGCTCAACCGCGGCAACACCGAGCGCTACATCGGCTTCTCGGACCGCGTGGACCTCGGCGGCGTCGGTGTGCTGCGCGACGACCCCACGGTCGCGATGCGCCTCTCGCTCCCGCACCTCGGCGACGCACCGCCCGCGCGGCTCACCCTGCACCTCCGCGGCACCGCGCTCGATCGCTACGACGGCGGCACCTGGTCGCGCACCCAGGCTTCGCGCCCTCCCGAGACCGGCGGCACGACGCTCCTGCTCGATCCTCCGCGCCACCCACCGCCCGACGCGCCCCTGATGCGCGTCGAGCGAGAGCCCTTCGATCCGCCGGTGCTCTTCGTGCCCCCGAACGCGCGCATGCTCAGGCTGCGTGCCCGCGACGCCGCGCTGCCGTCGCAGCAGTCCTACGCGTACCGCGGCGCCGAGGGCGAGCTGCGTTTCCAGGCCCCCGACGAGCGCGGCATCGCCTACGAGATCGTGCTCTCGGACGACGGCAAGCCCACCTTCACCCGGCTCGATCCCGCCGAGCGCAGTCGCTACGTACAGCTCCCCGACAAGCTCTCTCCGCGCATCCGCGAGCTCGCGCGCACGTGGACCGAGGGCACGACCGACGCGCGCGCGGCCGCGCGAGCGATCGAAGCGAAGCTGCGCGAGGGCTACCGCTACGACACCGCGACCCCGAGCGCAGGCGACGCGGACCCGCTCGAGCACTTCCTGTTCGAGTCGAAGCGTGGGCACTGCGAGTTCTACTCGACGGCGCTCGCCCTGATGCTGCGCACGCTCGACGTGCCCACGCGCAACGTGACCGGCTTCGTGGGCGGAACCTGGAACAAATTCGGCAAGTTCTACGTCGTGCGCCAAGGCGACGCGCACTCCTGGGTCGAGGTCTTCGTCGAAGGCACCGGCTGGGTCACCTTCGATCCCACGCCTCCGGCGGACTCCGAGCCTCGCTCGTCGACGACCGGCGCCTGGGCCTGGATGCGCGATCTGCTCGAGGCGACGAGCCAGCGCTGGGACAGACACGTGGTCGGCTACGATCTCGAGCAGCAGTACGGCCTCTTGCAGAGGGTCTCCGAGCGCGAGAGCGGCACCTCGCTCTGGACGACCAGGCGCATGCTCGTGGGAGGCGGCGTGATCCTGGTCGCCGTGGCGCTCGGCGGTTGGCTCGCGCGACGCAAGACCAGCGCGCTCGCCCCCTCGCCTCGAGGTGCCGGGCCGCGCTCACGCAGCGAGCGCGCCGCGACGGCGCTCTACGAGGAGCTCGAGACGGCGCTCGTCACGCAGGGCATCTCGCGCCAGCCCGGCACACCGCCGCTGCGCCACGCGCAGGCCTTGCTCGCGAGCGAGCACCCGCTCGGAGAGGAGGTCTTCGACCTCACCAACCACTACCTCGCGGCGCGCTTCGGTGGGCTCGAGCTCGACGACGAGAGCGCCCGCGAGCTCATGCAGCGCGTGAAGGCGCTGCAGAGGTTGCCGCGACCGCGGCCCTGAGCCACTCGCGACGGCCCGGCCCTTCAGTCGGTCGTGCAGTCGGCCTCGCTCGCCACGGTCGCGAAGCGCGCGTAGTCGAAGGAGGCGAGCAGATCGGGCTGGTTCGTCCACGCGTAGGCGATGGGGCCCACCTGCAGCGTCTCGGGCAGGTCGGGTCGATCGTAGGGCGGCCCCCACTGCGTGGCGACCTTCCACGTGCCGCCGTCGATCGGGCGGCTGTAGAGGTGGAAACGCGCGCCGACGCGACAGAGGCGGAGCTGTGCGTCGCCCGACGGCCAGGCCTCTCCCTGCACCGCGCTCACGCCGTCGCGCGTCGACTTGGCCTCGACCTCGAGGGTCGCGCCGCGATCGCCGACGACCACGAAGACGTAGCTCTCGGCGCCGCCGCCGGGCGCGCGCGCCATGATCCCGCCGAACTGGTAGTCGGTGGGGCCCACGGGCTGGTTCGGGCTCGACGCACGACGCGCGCGCACCGCCGTCGTGAGCTTGAAGTTGCCGGTGACGAGCTTGTGCACGAGGGCGCCGCTCGCGGTGGTCTCCCACCAGAGCGTATTGGTCGTGGGGCGCAGGTGCAGCGCTCCACCCGAAACGGTGCGCTCGAAGTTGCCGGGGTTCACGACGCTCCACGAGGCGTCGAGGCTCGAGCCCTCGAACTCGTCGCTCAGCTCGCCGCTCGGCGCGCCCGCGCCCGAGCCCGTGGTGCCCGGGCCGCTCGACACGACCGACTGGCCCGGCCCGCCGGACACGTCACCCGCGCCGGCGCCACCGGAGCCCTCGACGTTGGGGCCACCGCAGGCCATCGACAGGAGCAGCGCGATCGTCGCTGCACCGACGAGCTCGGTTCTCGAGGTGTGCATCGCTCGCAGCCTTGCACGACGCGCGCGGGCTGTCCTCCATGGGGCGCGCGGCCTGCGCCGATGCTCAGCGCGCGGCCTGGGCGAGGATCGCGCGCGCCCAGCGCTCGGCGAGCGCGCAGTCGCCGGCCGAGCCGTAGGAGGCGCCGACCCTCTTGTAGGGACCCGCGACGATCACCACGCTGCGCCCCGAGGAGCGCATGCGGATCGGCCCGAGATCGCTGCGCTCCTTGCAGACCTTACCGAGCCCGAGCTCGAGCGCCTTCACCGCCTCGACGGCGTCGGGCTCGGTGTCCATGCGCGTGTGCAACGCGAAGGCGAGCTCCACGGAACCGTCGTCGCCGCGCCGGCGCGCGACCACGCCGCGGTCTCCGCCCCAGCCGGCGGCGGCTTCGATCGCCGCGCGCCTCGGCAGCCACTCCTCGAACATGAGCCGGAGCGCGAGCTCGCCGTTCTGATCGACGAGCGCCTCCTCGAAGCCCTCGCCGAGCGGCGCGATGGTGGGCGTGGGCACCTGCACCACCGGCTCGCGCGCTGCGTACTTCTCGGGGTGCAGGACCTGCTCGGTGGAGACCGGCAGCGCGCGGAAGGCCGCGTCGACCGCGCCGAAGTCGCCCTGGCGGCGCAGCTCCTGCACGAAGCGGAAGCCCACGGTGTAGGGCGCGACCAGCGAGCCGCGCAGGATCGACGGCGTGGTGCTGCCGACGTCGGAGAGCGCCGTCGAGACCTGGAAGGCCATCTCGAGCTGGTCTTCGTCGATCGCGAAGGCGCTGCCCACCGAGATGTCGAACATCGCGCTCGTCGCGTCGCCCTCGATGAGCAGCTGCTGCGCCGCCGCTTCGTCGGAGCGCCCGGCGCGGTAGGCGAGCAGCTTGCCGATCGCGAAGCTCTGGTCCTGCAGCGCGTGCACGAGCTCGTGCGCGAGCGTCTCTTCTTCCTGCGAGGCGGGCAGGTCGTCGAGCAGGTACATCGTCGCGTCGACTGGATCGTAGAAGCCGGCGACCCTGCCCTGGAGCAGGCGGAGCAAACCCTCGGCGAGGTCGAAGTCGAGCGGCAACAGGCCGAGCGCCTTGAGCGACTCCCCCTGCAGCTCGAGCACGCCGGGAGGGATCTCGGTCTCGAGCTTGTGCCGAGCGCGCGCGAGCAGCGCGTCGCGGTCGACGGTCGCGAAGCGCACGCGGTGCTTGATCGGGAGCCCGCGGGCGCCGG
This sequence comes from uncultured Polyangiaceae bacterium, assembly GCA_938004785.1. Taxonomy (GTDB): domain Bacteria; phylum Myxococcota_A; class Polyangia; order Polyangiales; family Polyangiaceae; genus CALKVW01. Next base: position 26,046 of record CALKVW010000049.1, on the reverse strand, counting down.
CGACACGCTCGAGCATCTCGCGCAGCGCGGGATCGTCGGCGTCGGTGCGCACCGCGGAGGGCGGGACCGCGACCGCGACCTTCGGCTCCGCGCTCGGCGCCGAGGCCGCCGAGGCGTCGGTAGCGGGCCCACCGAGCGAGGCGAGGGCGGGCGCGTCGACCGGCAGCGCGGTGGGAGCCGCGCAGGCGACGAGCGCCGAGAGCGCCACGACGGCGAGCCAGCGCGACGCGTGCCGCGCGACGGCCGGAGCCGGCCGGGCCTCGGGCGCGCCCACGCTCATCGTGCCTGCTCGCGGAGGGCTGCGATCGCGCCGCGGTAGGCCTCGACCCGCGCCTCGAAGCTCGGCGCCTCGCCGAGCGGCTTGCGCGCGCCGAACACGGCCGCACCCGCGACGACCGCCTCGGCGCCGGCGGCGCGCACGGCGCCGATCGTCGAGGCCGCGATGCCGCCGTCGACCTCGAGCACGACCTCGTGAGGCAGGGCATCGATCATGGTGCGCAACGCCTCGAGCTTGGGCAGCACGCTCGGCAGGAAGGCCTGCCCACCGAAGCCGGGGTTCACGCTCATCACGAGCACCTGATCGAGCTCGCCGAGCACGTAACGGATCGACTCCTCGGGCGTGTGCGGGTTGAGCACGACGCCGGCCTTGCAGCCAGCCGCGCGGATCTGCTGCAGCGTGCGCGAGAGGTGCGTGCTCGCCTCGACGTGCACGAGGATGCGATCGGCGCCCGCGGCGGCGAAGTCGGCCACGTAGCGCTCGGGCTCGACGATCATGAGGTGCACGTCGAGCGGCAGCTTCGTGACACGGCGCACCGCCTCGACGACGAGCGGGCCGATCGTGAGGTTCGGCACGAAGCGGCCGTCCATCACGTCGACGTGGATCCAGTCGGCGCCCGCAGCCTCCACGGCCTGCACCTCCTCACCGAGCCGCGCGAAGTCTGCGGAGAGGATCGAAGGTGCGACGAGCAAGGGTCGTTGGGCGGGCATCGACGTGGCGGAGCGAGAGCGTTCGATGGAGGCTTACCGCGTGGGCTGCCCCACTGCTAGCCTCGCTCGGGGACATGAGGAGCAGACCGCTCACGAAGCGCGACTACGACGAGATCGTGGGCGTCATCGATCACTGGTGGGAGGGCCCGACCACGGCGCTCGCGCACCCGATGTTCTTCTACGAGCTCGGGCGCCTCGCGCGCGTCGTCGAGTCCGACGAGGGCAAGCTCGTGGGCTTCTTGCTCGGCTTCGTCGCCGACGGTTCGCGCGTGGGCTACGTGCACCTCGTGGGCATCCACCCGGAGTGGCGCCGCAAGGGCGTGGCCCGCCTGCTCTACCGCACCTTCGAGGCCGACTGCCGGGCCGAGGGCTGCACGGGCCTGAAGGCCATCAGCACGCTCGGCAACGAGGGTTCGGTGCTCTTCCACGAGGCCCTCGGCTGGGCGGTGCGCGAGGCGGGCGACTACGCCGGGCCGGGCCGCGCGCGCGTCGTCTTCGAGAAGGCCTTCTGACGATCACGCCCCACGGTCGACGGGCGCGCTCCGTCGTGTTGGCGGCGCCGAGCGTGAGCGGCTAGGCTTCGGCTTTCTCTGCCGGAGCCCGTGCTCGCCCAGGGGGGCGCCCCGGAGGCCCATGTCCCGCTTCTCAGCTTGCTTGTTCATCTCGGTCCTGGGTCTCGCCGGCTGCGCCGAGGGTGGCGCGATCGATCCCTCGGGCTCGGGCGCCGGCTCCTCGACCGGCCCTGGCGGCCAAGGCGGAAGCGGCGGCGACACGAGCACCACGAGCTCCACGAACGCCACCAGCACCTCGAGCGGCCCGAGCTGCTCGGAGTCGCCCTGCAAGCTCGTCGAGCCGCAGTGTGGCTGCGACGTCGGCGAGCAGTGCACGATTGGCGGCGATCTGCAGCGCACCTGCGCGCCCGAGGGCACCGCGGGCCCGGGCAACACCTGCAGCGAGAGCGTCTCCTGCGGCACGGGCTCGCTCTGCGTGGGCTTCGGCAACGGCCCGCTCACCTGCCACGAGTTCTGCGAGACCGACGCCGAGTGCGCTCCGCCTGGAGGTCGCTGCGTCTACTCGCTCGACGACGGCAGCGGGAGCACCGTGCCGAACCTCCAGATGTGCTCGACCTCGTGCAACATCCTCAACGGCGCGGGCTGCGAGGCGGCCGGCACGGCCTGCAGGCTCCAGCTGCTCACCGGCGACGACGTGCCCTTCACCAACTGCTTCACGGCGGGAACGGTCGTCTATCCGAACAGTTGTAGCAACACCAACGATTGCGTCGCAGGCTCGGTCTGCTGGCCCTCCTCGGGCAGCGGCAACCTCTGCTTCCAGTGGTGCAACGTGAACGCGCCGACCTGCCCGAACGGCACGACCTGCACGGCGGTCGACGTCGTCGAGGGCACGCCGCTCGTGCTCGGCGGCATCAGCTACGGGCTCTGCAGCGGCTGAGCCACAGCGAGGTGAGCATGTCCCAGGGAGACGAGCCGTCGAAGAGCAGCGGCGCGGAGCAGGCGCCCGGTCCTCAGCACGCGGCGCTGCCGCCCACGCTCGAGCAACTCCGAGAGATCGGCCTCTTCGGTGGCCTCGGGGATGCCGTGCTCGAGGAGTACGTGCAGCGCCTCCCGCTGGTGCTGCTCGAGCCGGGCGACCTCGTCTTCCGTGAGGGCGAGCTCGGCCGCGAGCTCTACGTGCTGCTCGATGGCGAGATGGAGATCGTCAAGAGCGGCAAGTCCAAGCGCGAGGCCAGGGTCGCGATGCTCGGGCCCGGCGACTGGTTCGGCGAGATGGCGATCCTCGACGTGATGCCTCGATCGGCGAGCGCGCGTGCGCTCGCTCCCTCACGCGTCTTGCGCATGTGCGCCCAGGATCTCGACGCGCTCTACCGCCGCGATCTGAAGTCCTACTCGATCATCGTGCTCAACATCGCGCGCGAGATGTCGCGCAGGCTGCGGGTCGCCGACGGCCTGCTCGCCGAGGTCATGAGCTACATGGCCTCGGGCTACGAGCGCCGCCGCTAGTCGAGCCGCCCAGCGCTCGCAGTCGAGTCAGCCGCCGCCCGAGCCGAGCGCGTCGGGTGCGCCCGCGTCGCCACCGGCTCCGCCCGCGCCAGCCTCGCCGCCTGCGCCGCCCGCGCCGGGCTCGCCACCTGCGCCACCCTCACCGCCAGCGCCACCTTCACCACCGCCGCCGCTCGCGTCGACCGGCAGACCACCGCCGCCGCCGAGCCCGCCGCTCGGCGAGGTGGCTCCGGTCGTCGCGGTGGTTCCGCCGTAGCCGCCGCCAGCGCCGGTGCCGTTGCTCTCTCCGTCGCCCATGGCGGGCGGATCGGGCTGCGGATCGAAGGCGCAGCTCGCCGCGCCGACGATCAGCACGCCGAGCAGGGAGACCCACCAACCGCCGAGCGCCCTCATCGACCGCCGGCTCCGCCCGCGCCACCCTGACCGCCGGCGCCACCGGCTCCGCCCGCGCCACCGGCTCCGCCGGCTCCACCCTCGCCACCGGCTCCACCGCCGCCATCGTTCGCGCGGCCACCCCCTCCACCCTCGGCGCCAGCGCCGGTGCTCGAGGTGGTGCCGGTGCTCGTCGTGCCCACGGTCGTGGTGCCACCGCTCGCGCCGGCGCCGCCGGTGTCGACCGCGGGTGGATCGGGCTGGGGATCGAAGACGCACGCCGCCCCGAGGAGACTCCCCGTGACGAAGGCGACGAGCCCTAGCAAGCGCAGCGCTGACATGCCGCAACCACTGTAGCACCTCGCGTGCCACCCCAGTCTCCGCTTTTCGCGGGCGTTCCCCCCGGTCTGCGCTTGGTTCGACACAGGGTGGCACAACTTCCCGACCTTCGCGTCAGCTGCACGGGCGTCCGGTCCCGAGCGCGAGGCGACCGCGGATTCGGTACCCGCCCCAGGCCGGGCCCACTAGGCTCCCGACGTGTGAGCGAGATCGGAGCGCGCCTCTCCCAGCTGCGAGCGCGGATCGCCGACGCGGCCCGCCGCTCGGGGCGCGCCCCCGAGAGCGTGCGCCTGCTCGCCGTCTCGAAGACCCAGAGCGTCGACGCGATGCGCGAGGCCTACGCCGCGGGGCAGCGCAGCTTCGGCGAAAACTACGTGCAGGAGCTCGCGAGCAAAGCCGAGGCGCTCGCGGATCTGAGCGGGCTCAGCCTCCACTTCATCGGCCACCTGCAGCGCAACAAAGCGCGCGACGCGGCCCGCTACGCGCACGTCGTCGAGAGCGTCGATCGCCCCGAGCTCGCGACCGAGCTCGACCGCCGGGCGAGCCGCACGATCGAGGTCTACGTCGAGGTGAACGTCGGCGGCGAAGCCCAGAAGTCCGGCTGCGCCGCCCGAGACGTCGGCGCGCTGCTCGAGCACCTGCGTCGCTGCGAACGGCTGCGCGCGACGGGCCTCATGGCGATCCCTCCAGCGCACGACGATCCCGAGGCGAGCCGCCCCCACTTCCGCGCGATGCGCGAGCTCTTCGAGCGGCTGCGTGGAGCGGGTCACCACGAGCTCGTCGAGCTGAGCATGGGCATGAGCGCCGACTTCGAGATCGCGATCGAAGAAGGCGCGACGATCGTGCGCGTGGGCACGGCGCTCTTCGGCCCGCGCCGCGCGAGAGAGGAGCGCTGAGGTGGCTGCACGGCGCGCGGGATCCAGCTCCTCGAGCGGGCGCGCAGCGCCTTCGCTCTTCGAGTCCGCGCAGTCGCGCGAGCCCGAGCTCGCGGGCACCGTGCCTCTCGCGGAGCGCATGCGCCCGCGCGGGCTCGACGAGATCGCCGGGCAGCCTCACCTGCTCGGCCCGAACGCGCCGCTCGCGCGGGCGGTCGCGAGCGATCGTGTGCGCTCGATGATCCTGTGGGGCCCTCCAGGCTCCGGCAAGACCACGCTCGCGCGCATCGTCGCCGAGACCACGCGCGCGCGCTTCGTCGCGCTCAACGCGGTGCTCGGCGGCGTGGCCGACGTGCGCTCCGCCGCGGCCGAGGCACGCGAGGCGCGCACCTACCAGGGCGCTCGTACGATCCTGTTCATCGACGAGATCCACCGCTTCAACAAGGCCCAGCAAGACGCCCTCCTGCCCCAGGTCGAAGACGGCACCTTCACGCTCGTGGGCGCGACGACCGAGAACCCCTCGTTCTCGGTCAACGCTCCACTGCTCTCGCGCTGCAAGGTCTTCAGGCTGCGCAGCCTCGACGAAGGCGATCTCGTCGCGCTGCTGCGCCGCGCGATCGCGCATCCACGTGGCCTCGACGGCAGCATCGAGGCCACCGACGAGGCGCTCGCCGCGATCGCCAAGCTCGCGCAGGGCGACGCGAGGCGCGCGCTCACCTCACTCGAGCTCGCGGCCGACGAGCTCGCGCTGCGCGGGGAGAAGCTGCTCGATCTCGAAGGCGTCGCGGCGCAGAGCGAGCACAAGACGCTGCTCTACGACAAAGCCGGCGAGGAGCACTACAACGTCATCTCGGCCTTCATCAAGTCGATGCGCGGCTCCGACCCGGACGCCGCGATCTACTGGATGATGCGCATGCTCGAGGCAGGCGACGACCCGCTGTTCGTGCTGCGCCGCATGATGATCTTCGCGAGCGAAGACGTCGGCAACGCAGACCCTCGCGCGCTCGAGCTCTGCGTCGCGGCCGACGCCGCCTTCCGCCGCATGGGTCTGCCCGAGGGTCTCTACCCGATGGCGCAGGCCTGCCTCTACCTGGCGACGGCTCCGAAATCGAACGCGGTGACGCTGGCGTGGAAGGCTGCGCAGGCGGCGGTGCGAGACCACGGCGCGCTCGAGGTGCCGCTCGAGCTGCGCAACGCGGTGACGAAGCTGATGAAGTCCGAGGGCTACGGCGAGGGCTACCGCTACGCCCACGACGAGCCCGACGCGCTCGCACGCGGCGCGCGCTACTTGCCGGAATACCTCGGCGATACGCGCTTCTACGAGCCGACCGGGCGAGGTTACGAGAAGGTCATCGGCGAGAGACTGCGCTTCTACCGGGGGGAGCGCCCGCCGGAGGGCGAGGGCTGAGGGGCTCGGGCGGCGCGCGCGAGCAGCAAGGCGTCGTCGATCTCTTTCGCACGAGCGGTTGGACGTGCCACGATTCCATGTCGTGAACTCGCGAAGCCTCCTCTGGATCGTCGCCTCCTGCGCGAGCGCCGCGCTCGGCTGCGCGGAGGGTTACGGCGGGCCCACCGAGTCGGGCGGGGCCGGGCCGAGCACGACGAGCACGAGCAGCAACGGCGACGGGGGCGGCGCGAACGTCGGCGGCGGAGGCCAGGGAGGCGGCCCGGGCCCGAGCTGCGGCAATGGGCTCGTCGACCCGAGCGAGGACTGCGACGGCATCGCGATGGGCAGCGGCAGCTGCCTCACGCTGGGCTTCGTCGGCGGTGAGCTCGCGTGTGGGAGCGACTGCAAGTACGACACCTCGGGCTGTCTCGAGACGCTCTGCGGCAACGCCACGCTCGACGACGGCGAGGAGTGCGACGGCGATCTGCTCGGCGGCGCGACCTGCAGTGCGCTGGGCTTCGCGGGCGGGCCGCTGGTCTGCGACGCGAGCTGCGCGCTCGACGACACGGGCTGCAAACCCAACTTCAGCACCGGCTTCGAGATGGGCATGCCGGCCGGCTTCACGCAGACGGGCAACGCCGCCTGGTCGACGCAGACCTCGACCGTGTACGCGGGCACGTCGGCGGCGCGCTCCGGCGCGATCGGTAACAGCCAGTCGACCGGCATGCAGATCACGCTGAGCTTCGAGGCCGCCGGGCAGGTCAGCTTCTGGCACCGCGTCTCGAGCGAGTCGGGCTACGACTACCTGCGCTTTTACATCGACGGCGTGCAGCAGTCGCAGTGGTCGGGCTCGACGAGCTGGGCGCAGGCGAGCTACCCGGTCTCGGCCGGCTCGCACACCTTCGAGTGGCGCTACTCGAAGGACGGCAGCTTCATCTCGGGCTCCGACACCGCCTGGGTGGACGAGATCGTCGTGACCGGCGGCTTCCTTCCCTGAGCTCGCGCGGAGCGCGCGGCGCGGCGAGCGCAGGCCGCGCAGGACTCCGCAATCATGCAGCCGGGCTGGATCTGCGCCGCGCCACGAGCCGCCCGTCGCGGAGCTCTGGGGCGTGGTGCTACCGTAGCGACGTGAAATTCACTTCCTTCCGACGCTGCACGATCGCGATCCTCACACTTGCTTCCGCAAGCTTCTCGGCCACCGCCGACGCCCACATCCGGCTCGACGCGCCGGCCGCGCGCTTCGCCTTCAGCAACGCCGGCCAGAAGACCGGCCCCTGCGGATCGGGCACCGCGACGGGCACGGTGACCGAGGTGCAGGCCGGCTCGACGCTCACGGTGCAGTGGACGGAGACGATCAACCACCCGGGCCACTACCGCATCGCGCTCGACCCCGACGGCGGCGACGACGGCCTCGTGGACCCCGCGAGCGAGACGGACTTCTACACGAACGACCACGTGCTGCTCGACCAGATCGCCGACAAGGCCGGCGGTGCCTACAGCGCCGACATCACGATCCCCGACACGAACTGCGACAAATGCACGCTGCAGCTCATCCAGGTGATGACCGACAAGCTGCCCTGGGGCCCTGCCAACGGCGACGACATCTACTACTGGTGCGCCGACATCCGCATCGTCGGAGGCACCGACCCGACGAGCACGTCCGCGAGCACCAGCGCCTCGAGCTCGAGCGCATCGAGCAGCAGCGCCTCGAGCACGGGCACGGGCTCGGGTGCCGGAGGCGCCGGCGAGGGCGGCGAGAGTGGCTCGGGCGGCGCAGGTGGCAGCCCCTCGCTCGAGAGCGACGACGGCGGCTGCTCGGTGAGCGTGGCGGGCGGGGGCGCGGAGCGCGGCCTCGTTTGGGGCCTCGCGCTCGCAGGTGTGCTGGCGCTCGCGCGGAGGCGCGCTCGATGAGCCGGGCGTCGCGACGCGTGGGCTCGGCGCTCGCGCTCGCTTCGCTGGCTGCTCCACTCGGGCTCGCCTCCCTGGCCGGCTGCGGCGACCCCTTCATCGACTGCGACGGCTGCTGCGAGGGCTGCAACAGCGATCCGCCGCCGACGAGCCTCGCCTGCGTCGACGCGCCCGCGCGCGAGGAGGGCGTCACGCTCGTGCTCGGCAGGCGCCAGGGCGACACCTTCACGCCCTTCCTCGAAGGCCAGAGCGTGGGCATCGACTTCGGCGACCAAGGCGGCCAGCATTTCTACTTCGCGGCCCAGGTGCTCGGGGCGCCCGAGGGCGCGAGCTTCTTCGCGCGCTACGAGAGCAGCAGCACGGGCGATCGAGGCAGCTTCTCGCGCGCCTCGAGCCAGAGCTGCGGCTCTCGGTGGCTCGAGCTCGACGCCTACCTGCCGCTCGACACGGGCGGAGGCGGACTGGGCACCTTCAGCGTGCAGGTCGGCACCTGCGCCGAGAGTGGTTGTAGCTTCGATGATTCGGGCAACTACGTGCCCACCGAAGTCTACGCGAGCGCCGAGATCGAGCTCGACGTCGGCGGGAGCTGAGGCGCGTGGCTCGGCGCTAGGGTCGCGCACGGCGACGTCGCCGCGCGAGCGCGAGCACCGACCCCAGCAGCGCCGCGAGCACCACATCTCGCGAGCGTGCGTCGACACGACTCCCGACCAGCGCACAACCGCAGCCGCCGTCAGGTGCGCGGTCAGCCCCGTCGGCGCCGCCGCTGCCGCCGGCCGCGGCCGCACCGCCCGCCGTGCTGCTCGAAGCGCCCGGACCGGAGCCTCCTGCGCCCACGCTCGAGCTCGTGGTCTCGGCGATGCAAGGTAGGATGCTCTCGACCTGCGGCCAGGACGCGGCGCACGCCGAGACGGGGCTCGACGGATCGCCGCACGCCAACGCGCCGTCGAGCTCGCAGCTCGCGACGAGTGCCTCGACACGCTGTCCCCCGTCGGTCGAACGACCGAGCATCGGGCTGCCCTGCGGCGGCCCGCCGCACACGTACAGCGCGCCTTCATGGTGTCGCAGGCAGCGTACCTGCCCGGGGTCCACGAGCGCGAAGCTGTCGCCCCCGTCGCTCGAGCGCTGCAGGCCTTCGGTCGTGCTCCCGACCCACACGGTCGCGCCGTCGCTCGAGACGGCGAAGCCCAGCGCAGGGCCTGTCGTACGCAAGAGCTCCTCATAGCTCGCGCCGCCGTCGGTCGATCGGAAGATCGCCGTCGACTTGCCGCTCGACGGCGCCAGCGAGCCGCGCAGGTAGACGACGTCGTGATCGCTCGGATCGATGGCCGCCACGTAGAGCCGCTCGACGTCGCTCGGCCACGCGAACGGAGTCTCTTCGACGGTCTGTCCGCCGTCGTCGGAGCGATAGACCACGGGGCGCGACGGGGGCGCCGTGGCGCCTGCGAGGTAGACGCGGCTCGGCAGACTGGGCGCGTGCTCGAGCGTCTCGAGCAGAGCTCCTTCGATGCTACCGACGAGCACGTAGCCATCTCCCGCGTCGTTGGATCGGTGCACACGCGCAAGAGGCGGCGGCCCACCGGAGACGAAGGGCGTCACGCTCAAGGCCAGGATCGTCTCGCCGCTCGGGTGGTTGTCGAGATCCACCACGTTGAGCCCGTCGAAGACGCTGAGCCTCTCGACCCCACACGAGTCGCTCGAGAGGCGCACGAGGCCGTCGTACAGGCCGACGTGGATGCGCGACGCGGCGTCGAGCGCGAAGGGAGGGTCGAACTCCCCTGCGTACTGGAGCGCACCCTCGCAGATCCAGCCGAAGCTCTCACCGCCGTCCCGGCTCACGAGGAAGCCGAAGGTGTTGCGCAAGACGATCGACGAGCCGCTCGCGCCGGGGCCGACGAGCACGTGCTGCGCGGCCGGGTAGCGACCGTTCGCGCTCGCGCGCGCGGCCGCGCCCGAGAGGGCGCAGCCGGCGAGCAGAGCGAAGGCGAAGCGACGCATGTCGATGCGGATCAGGCTCAGGGAGAGGGCAAGAGGCGGACGCGGATCCCGTGCGGATCGGCGATCTCGTCGCCGTTGGAGTCGAGGTTCGACACGAGCTCCACCCGCTCGAGCTGACCGCTCTGACCGCCCTGCAGCACGCGGATCACGCCGATGCCCGGGCTGTCGCCGACCGCGTTGTTCACGTTCGGGTTGTTCGCGGTGAGCGGCTTGAGTCCGCGCAGCGCGGCGTAGACGACCGTGCCGGCCGGCGAAGTGTCGAGCAGATCGGGCGCCGGGTCGGCCGAAGTCGCACCCGCGATGCTGAAGTCGCCGAGGTCGGCGTTGGTGGCGGTGTCGACGACGGCGATCGAGTTGTCGGCGCGATCGGCGAACCAGGCGTAGGCGCCATCGCCCACGAGGGCGGCGCCGTGCGAGTCGACCTGGCCCGAGCGATCGACGACGAGCGCCGCGGCAGGCGTGTTCGGCGTGAAGGGCGCGGAGCCGCTGAAGTCGGCGAGGTCGAAGGCGTAGACCTTGTTCTCGTAGGGCGTGGCCGTCGTGCCGCCGCCTGCGTTGATGTAGAGCTTGCCGTCGACCTCGATGCCGCCGCAACCATTGGCGGCGATGACGCTGCGATCGTACTCGGCGAGGATCGAGAGGGGCGTGGACGTGGGATCGATCACCAGCAGCCCGCCGCCCCGGAGCGTCACGAAGACCAGGCTGCCGTCGGAGCTCGCGACCGGGCAGATCGGCGCGTTGTCGGGGCGCAGCGTGGCGTCCTGGATGTCGGCGCCGCTCGGCGTCTGCCCGGTGGCGAGATCGATCGTGGCCGCGGCGTCGAGCACGTAGGTGTCGGTCACGAAGTCGGCGTCGATGCGCTGGAGCAGCTTGCCGTTCTGGTTGGCGACGATCACCGCGGTTCCATCCGGCGTCGGCACCGCCGCGTGCGCCTGCAGGCCTACGTCGATGCACTCGACGGGCGCGCGGGTCGCTGCATCGAAGAATACGACGTGTCCGGTCGCGACGAAGCTCAGGATCGCGCGGCTCTGGTCGGCGTTGAAGAAGAGCATGTGCGGTCGCACCGGCGCCGTGCCGGTGTTCGTGAGGCACAGGCTGCGGACCTGATCGCCCAGGTCGATGACCTCGGGTGTGACCGCTCGACCGCTGGAGAGCAGCTCGCCATCGTAGATGTGGATGCTGCCGCCGCCGTCGGTCACGGTGTTCGACTGATCGATGAGCCACACCTCGTGAGGAGGCTCGACGATCGGGGCCGCGCCGCCTTCGCCTCCCTGCCCGCCCTGGCCCGACGACGTGGTCGTGGTGGTGGTGGTGGTCGTGGTCGTGCTCGTCGTCGTCGTCGTAGCGCCGCCCTGACCACCGCTGCCGCCAGCGCCACCGGTACCTTCGGTGTCGTCTCCGCAGCCTGCGGCGAGTGAGAGCACGGCGGCCGAGGCGAGAAGGGGGGCGACGAGTGGCAGAAAGCGTTGCTTCATGAGGTTGCTCCAGGCGTAGCGGCGCTCCGCTCGAGCGCCGCAGTAACCGCTATGGCGACGTATAATCCGCCATCACGGACGAGCAACCAAAAAAGTAACGTTGGGTCAGATCTACGCGATGCTTCAGCGCGAGCTCGGCACGATCGCCATCGCGTCGGGGAAGACGCCCACCTCGGCGCCGGCGCTGATGCCGAGGTCGGCCTCGAGGCGCACGACCTTGCCGGGCGAGGCTTTGTCGCCCTCGCAGACCACGAAGGCCTGCTCGCCGTGTACCTCGACCGAGTGCGGGAAGCGGCACTCGTCGCCGACGAAGGCGCGCGAGGCGAGCACCTCGCCGGTGCCGAGATCGAAGCGCACGATGCCGTCGGGCGTCTGCACGGGCAGGAGCAGCTCGGTGCCGCCCGCCACGAAGGCCGGGAACATCGGCACCCCTTGGACCTGCAAGGTTCTGTCGAGATCGAAGCTCTTCGAGGCGACGTCGAAGAAGCGCAGGTCCTTCGAGACGAGGTTGCTCACGACGACGTAGCTCTGGTCGGGTGAGAGCGCGGCGACGTAGGGCCCGTAGCTCGGCGCGCCGAAGCTCGCGCCCGGACCCACGTCGAAGAGCTCGACCTCGCCCTCGCCGTCGAGGTCGACGAGCGCGAGGCGGTCCTCGCCGTAGCAGGCCACGAAGGCGCGCGCGCCGTCGGGCCGCGTGAGCGCCATGCCGTGAGGAGCCACGCAGGTCTGGATGAAGCGCGCCGTGCCCGAGCTCGGCAGCTTCAGCCGGTCGGGGTCGAAGACCGCGAGCGAGGCGCGCGCGAGCTCGAGATCGCCCCCGGCGGCGACGGCGCGCTCGAGATCGAAGTGCGAGACGACCACGCGGCGGCCATCGGCCGAGAGCGCGATGTCGCCCGGGTTCGGCTCCACGCGGGCCTCGCCGAGCAGGCTCAGATCGCGCAGCGAGAGGCGCTGCACCCAGCCCAGCCTCCGGCTCCCGCCGTGCCCGGCGTGCGGCCCCGCGTCGCCGTAGACGGGATACGAGAGTGCGATGAAGGCCTCGCCGCGCTCGAGCGACACGGCGACGTGATGAGGCCCATCGATATCGACGGGGTTCCGGCCGACGGGGCGCTGGTCGAAGAGCTTGCCCGTCGACAGATCGATGAGGCTCAGGGTGTCGGAGAGACTGTCGGTGACGATGCCCGCGCCGCCCTCGGGCCAGGCGATCGGCGCGACACGCTCCGGAAAGGCCTCGCCTTCGTAGGGCTGGTAGACGACCGTCGGATCGGGGTCCGAGCAAGCCACGAGGGTCGAAGCGAAGAGGCCGAGGATCGGGAAGACGCGGCGCACGCCTCGGGATCTAGCACGGGATCGGCGCGCGTCAGTGTCTTCGGGAGAGCGCTCAGAGCTCGAGCACCATGCGTGAGGCCAGGATCGGCCGCACGCGGTCGTTCTCGCCCTCCGCACCGAGGCCCATCTGCATGCGGAAGTGGTGGTTCACCTGCACGTGCACCTGCGGCGTCACGCGCCACGCGACGAGCGCGGCGTCGTCGAGCGCGACGTTGGTCTCGAGCGCCGTCACGACGAGCGGCGCGACGGCGTAGCCCAGGGTGAGGTTCGCGAGCCCAGCGCCGTGCACCTGGCCCGTCTGGTGGTCGACCACGAGCTCGCCGCCGGCGATGCTGCCGATCGTCACGCGCTCGCCGATGCGCAGCTGCCCGATGTGCGTGAGCGCCGTGAGGAAGACGGGCTCGTGCAGGTAGGCCTCGCTCAGGAGCTGCAGGCCGTGCCCCCAGCTGCCGTCGGGGGCGCGCACGAGCGTCGCCTGCAGCGCGCCCTTCAGCGCCTCGAGCCGCTCGTCCGAGAAGGGCAGCTCGAGCTCGCCCGCGAAGCCGTCGACGAAGGCGTACTCGACCTCGGGCGCGTAGGCGATGCGCGCGCCTCGGCGGTTCGGGGCGATCATGATGAGCGCGTTGGCCTCGAGCTCGCCGGCTTCGGCGTCGAGCCCGCGCACGAGGTCGTAGATCATGGGCTCGGGCACGGTGTTGTACGCGTTGCGATCGGGGTGCGTGCCGGCCGCGCGCTCCATCGCGTCCGAGGCCATGTCGCGGTCGGTGTCCTTGCGGCGAGCCGAGCTCTCTCCGCGGTCGCGTCGACCGTCGCGGTTGGCGTCCTCGACACCGTCGGCGAGGCCATCGCCATCGGAGTCGGCGTTCATCGGCGAGGTCGTCGTCGAGGGATCGGCGTCGAAGCGGATGCCTCGGCAGCGCGGGTCCATCGAGCGCGTGCGCCCCATCTCGGTGCCGTCTGCGAGGCCGTCGAAGTCGGAGTCGTGCCAGTTCTTGTCGGTCCGCAGCTTGTCGGGCCCGTGCTCGAGGCGGTCCTCCTCTTCGTCGCTCAAGCCGTCACAGTCGCTGTCGCGCAGCTCGGGAGGTGGCGCCGAGACGTCGACCGGCAGCGGCAGGGGGATGAGGTCGACGAGGTCGGGCGCAGGCCCGACCCGCGCCGCAAGGACGTCGACCGGGCGATCCGCGCCCGAAGGGCCCATCGCGGAAGCGAGCACGACGAGGACGGCGGAGAAGATATCCCACATGGTCGCGGCCCGAACCTCCGTGGCCGCACGTTTATTCCATCCTGACCGTTGCTCGTCAAAGGTATGGCGACCACAGCCTGGCGAGGCCGTCGCGTACCTTGACCCACCAGGCCCGCCCGTCGACGTCGGCGAGGCTGAGCTCCCGCGCGGTGGCGAGCTTGGCCTCGACCTGCGCGTCGAGCCTCGCGCCGAGCTCCGCCGACCAGCACTCGAGATCGAGCTCGAAGTTGAGGCGCAGGCTGCGCGGATCCCAGTTGGCCGAGCCGAGCAGCACGTAGGCGCCGTCGACCACGAAGAGCTTCGTGTGATCGAAGGGCGGCGCGCCGAGGAAGACGCGGCAGCCATGCTGGAGGATCTGCCAGAGCTGCGCGGTGCTCGCCCACTGCACGAAGCGCAGGTTGTTCTCCTCGGGGAGGAGGATCTCGACGCGCACCCCTCGCAGTGCGGCGACGTAGAGCGCGGTGATCAGCGCCGGATCGGGCAGGAAGTACGGCGTGACGATCCGGATCGAGCGCTGCGCGCAGGCGATCGCGCCGAGCAGGAGCGTGCGCAGGACGTCGAAGTCGTCGTCGGGGCCGTCGCACACGACCTTCGCGTGCACCTCGCCGACCGGCCCGGGCGCGGGGAACCACGCCGGGCCCTCGAGCAGCTCGCCCGTCGCGAAGCTCCAGTCCTCCGCGAAGGCGTCGACGAGCTCACCGACCACGGGGCCTTCGACGCGGAAGTGGAGGTCCTGCACGGGGTGCGCGCTCGGCACCGAGAGCACGCAGCCCTCGCGGATGTTCATGCCGCCGGTGAAGCCGACCTCGCCGTCGACGACGAGGATCTTGCGGTGGTTGCGCAGGTTCCAGACGTGGATCTGCGTGAGCGTGAGGATCGGCAAGAAGGTCGCGACGCGCACACCCGCGCGGCGCAGGCGGCGCGTGATCGGCGGGAAGGAGTAGCGCGTGCCGATCGAGTCGATGAGCACGCGCACCTCGACGCCGCGCTCGGTCGCGCGACGGAGCGCTTCGACGAAGGGGCGGCCCGCCGAGTCGTCGTCGAAGATGTACGAACAGAGCGCGATCGAACGCTCGGCTCGGTCGATCGCCGCGATCATCGCCGGATAGGCCTCGTCGCCGTTCGAGAGCGGCGTGATCGAGTTGCCGCCGAGCAGCGGCCTGCGCACCACGCGCCGAGAGAGGCGCGCGAGCGGCGCGAGCTCCGCGTGGCTCTCACCGAGCAGCGCGCGCAGGGCCTCGGGCTCGGTCGGTGGGAGCGAGGTCGGCGAGCTGCGCTGGTGGCGCGCGAGCTCGAGCGCCGAGGCCGTGCGGTGGATGCGGTTCACCCCGAGCAGCAGGTAGAGCGCCGCGCCGAGGATCGGCGCGAGCCACACGAGGCCCACCCAGGCGATGGCCGAGCGTGCGTCGCGTTTGTTCACGGCGGCGTGCGCCGTGGTCGCGAGCGCGATCGTGATCGAAGCGGCCGCGAGCAGCGTGGGCCAGCTGCGCTCGAACGCGTCGACCCAGGCTCCCACGCGCGCCGCCTCAGCCCTTCTTCAGGAGCTTCGCCGCCTCGACGGCGCCGTAGCTCAAGATGCCGTCGGCCCCGGCGCGCTTCATGCCGAGCAAGCTCTCGAGCAGGACCTTCTCCCAGTCGAGCCAGCCTCGCTCGGCGGCGGCGCGGTGCATCGCGTACTCACCGCTCACTTGATAGACGAGCGTGGGTAGGCCGAAGGCCTCCTTCACGCGCCACACGATGTCGAGGTAGGGCATGCCCGGCTTCACCATGAGCATGTCGGCGCCCTCCTCGACGTCGAGCGCGACCTCGCGCAGCGCCTCGTCGCCGTTGGCCGGGTCCATCTGGTAGGTGCGTTTGTCGCCCGTGCCGAGGTTCGTCGCCGAGCCGACGGCGTCGCGGAAGGGCCCGTAGTAGGCGCTGGCGTACTTCGCGGCGTAGCTCAGGATCTGGACCTGTGTATGGCCCGCGGCGTCGAGCGCGTCGCGGATCGCGCCGATGCGGCCGTCCATCATGTCGCTCGGGGCGATCACGTCGCAGCCCGCTCGGGCCTGGTTGAGCGACTGCTTCACGAGCGCCTCGACGGTCTCGTCGTTGACGACGTAGCCGTCGCGCACGAGGCCGTCTTGGCCGTGCGAGGTGTAGGGGTCGAGCGCGACGTCGCAGATGACGCCGAGCCCGGGCAGCGCCTTCTTCAGCGCGCGCGTCGCGCGGCAGGCGAGGTTCTCCGGCTCGAAGGCCTCGCGCCCGTCGTCGCTCTTCTTGTCCGGGGGCGTGACCGGGAAGATCGCGAGCGCCGGGATGCCGAGCTCGGCGGCCTCGCTCGCGGCCTCGACCAAGCGGTCGATGGTGTAGCGGAAGACGCCCGGCATCGAGCCGATGGGCTCGGCGTCGCCCTCGCCCTCCTTCACGAACACGGGCCAGACGAGGTCGTCGACGCGGAGGTGATGCTCGCGCACGAGGCGGCGAGACCAGTCGGTGCGGCGGGTGCGGCGAGGGCGGGTGCGGGGGAAGGCGGGCATGGGCTTCGCTGGGTGGCTTCCACGTGTGCGCGCTGGAGGAAATAGCGCAGATGTTTCGATGGCGTCGGCGCGGGTGTTCAGGCCCCAAGGAGCCCTGGCCGGTCTAGGATAGCGCCCGCGTGACCGGTCCGAAGCGTGGTGAGCTCCCGTCGTCGAAGACGGCCCTGCGTGCGCTCGCTGGCGGGCTCGCGGCGCTGGGGCTCGTCGCGGTCTCGCGCGACGCAGATCTGAGGCGATCGCTGTCTGCGGCGCTCAGCGCCTGGGGCGACCCCACGCTGGTGGAGCGCGCCCTCGAGCCTCCGCCGCCGCCCGCGCGCGTCTACCCACCGCTCTTGGTCGTGCCCAAGGTCGACGACGGCGTGCTCGATCTGGAGCTCGCCACCGACTTCTCGGGCGCGCTGCGCACCGACCTCGGCTCGCTCGGCGCGGTCGTGCTCGAGCTCGCGCCGCGCAGGCTGCGCGTGCCCATCACGCGCCGCACGGTGCGCTACGTGCGCTTCTTCGCGGAGCACGAGCTGGGGCGCGCGGCGATCACGCACCGGCTCACGCGCCTCGGCCGCACGCGCGAGGTGCTCGAAGACGAGCTGCGCAAGGCGGGGCTGCTCGAGGAGCTCGTCGCCGTCGCGGCGATCGAGAGCGGCTTCGACGCGCGCGCGCTCTCGCCCGCGGGGGCAGCGGGCGTGTGGCAGCTCATGCCTGCCACCGCGACGGCCTACGGGCTCGTGGTCCAGCCGGATCTCGACGAGCGTCGCCACGTGCGCAAGGCGAGCCGCGCCGCCGCACGGCACCTGCGTGACCTCTACGACCACTACGAGCGCTGGGATCTCGCGCTCGCCGCCTACAACGCCGGCATCACGCGGATCGATCGCGCGATCGCCCGCTACGAGGAGCTGCGCGCGCCCGAGCTCGCCGGTGTGCCGGTGAGCTTCGCGGATCTCGCGAGCGCGCGCCTCATCCCACAGGAGACCGCCGACTACGTGCCCAAGGTCACGGCCTTCGCGATCCTGCTCGAGAACCAGGACTACTTCGGCCTCCGGCCCGTCGAGCAGCCCGAGCCACTGCGCACCGCCGAGCTCAACGTGCCTCCCGGCACCTCCCTCGAAGTGGTCGCGCGCGCGGCCGAGTGCAGCCTCGCGGAGCTACGCGAGCTGAACCCGGATCTGCTCGGCGCGCGCACCCCCATGCTCTCGGAGGAGCGGGCCGTGCTCGTGCCCGCCGAGAGCATCTCGCGCGCGCTCGCGACCTTCGAGCACTACGCGCGGCTCGAGGCGCGCGGCGAGCTCGGCGACGACCCCAAGCTCGCGCTCGCCCAGAAGGGCCCCGACGAGGCCGCCCCTCCGCCGATCCGGGTCCTGTCGATCGACGAAGCGCGCCGCGCCTTCGGCACGCTCGGCGCAGGTGGCCTCGGCGCGACCAGCGAAGCGACGAGCCCTCGTCCGAGCTGGCTCGGCGCGAGCCGCCTGCCGCTCGCCGAGGGCGACGCCGAGCGCGAGGTCGCGCGGCTCTTGTCCCCGGGCGCGACGAGCGGCGCCGAGCGGCTGCCCGGCCTGCTCGATCCCGACGCGAAGGCCGTCGCGCTCGCCTCGCTCACGCGCCCTGGCCAGAGCTTCGCGCTCGACGCAGGCAGCCTCGCTGGCTCGAGGGCCGAGCGTGGCTCCGCGCCGCTCCGCAGCGGCGACCCGCGCCTCGATGGCGCCGTCGAGAAGCTCATCGCCACCTACGGCGCGCCGGCCGACGCGGCCTCGCCCGCGCCGCTCGTCGCGATCCCTGCGGCCGCGCTCGCGCCGCGCCGCCCGGTCGAGCACTTCAGCGTGAAGGGCATCGAGGTCGAGCTCGAGCGCGACGACGATCGCAAGTCGGTACGCCTCGAGCTGCGCACGAGCCACGTCTCCGGCTCGAGCGTGCTCGCGGCCTTCGGCTCGAGCTGGGTGCTCGACGTCGCGCCGCGCGAGCTCGACGTCGTGCCCAAGCTGGTGGAGAGCCGCCTCAGGCTCGCCGCCGCCGAGGGCTCGCACGACGTCGTCGCCGCGCTGCGGCGCAGCGCACACGAGCGCGCCCGGCGCGAGCTGTCGGCGACACCCTACGGCGAGGCCTGGCTGAGCCTCGGCGACGCGCTCTTCCCCGCGGGGCACCCGCTCGAGGGCACGCTGGTCGGCGCGAGGCACGACGCCGAGGCGGCGACCGACGCGCAGATCCTCCTGCACCTGCTCGCGCGCGACGAAGCACCGCTCGCCGAGCTGCGCATCGAGGGCCCACTCGATCGCGAGGCGGTCCGAGCGCTGCTCGCCGGGGTGAACCACCCCGCCGCGCGCGCGAGCGCGCCCCGGCCGATCCCCGAGGGCAAACGCAGCGAGGTGCTCGTCGACGGCCCGGATCCACGCCTCTACGTGGGCTGGGTCGCGCCGGAGGAGGGCACGCTCGACGAGCTCGCCCAGCGCGCCGCCCTCGAGCTGCTCGCCAACAAGAAGATCGGCCGACTGCGCCGCGCGCTCGTCGAGCGGCGTGAGATCGCCGCGGAGCTGTCGCTGCGGCTCGAGCCTGGCCCACGCGGTGGCTACGCCGTGCTCGAGCTGCGCCCCACCGGGCTCACCGCGCTCGGGACGCTCGAAGACGCGCTCACGCGCGAGCTCGAAGGGCTCGGCTCGTCGGCCGTCGAGAGCACCGAGCTCACCTACGTGCGCGGCCTCTTGCGCAGCCGCCTCGAGGAGCAGCAGCGCACGGCCGCTTCGGGCGCAGCGCGTGGCGCCGACTGGGCCACGACGAGCGCGCGCCTGCGCCGAGCGCTCGACCCCACGCGCTTCGAGCGCGAGCTCGCGCGCCTCGGCGAGCTGGACGCGGCGCGGATCCAGCGCGCCGCGCGTGAGCTGCTCGCGCTCGAACGCTCGGTCATCGTCTCTGCGTTGCCGCGAGCGCAAACCGTGCACCGCGCCTCGCTCGAGCGCTGACGCGCCTCGACGCTGCGCGCTCAGAAGGCGCAGCCGAGCTCGAAGTTCTGCGCCTCGATCTGCTGGTTTCCGGAGCCGTCGTCGAAGCGCAGCTCCACGGTGCCCGTCTGGCCGCAGAGCTGGCAGAGGAACGACGAATCGCCCAGCACGCCGACCTTCGAGTGCTCGACGCTCGCGACCTCTCCGGCGGCGAGCGTGCCGCTCGTCGTGGGCGAGAGCTCGATCGTGTAGAGCCAGGCCTCCATCGGATTGGCGAAGACGACGCTCGACTGCGTGAGCGTGAGCGAGCCGGCCACCGAGCCGGTGTTCTCGTAGCGCACGAGCACGCTGCCCTGCATCGGATCCGGGCCGACCACGGGCATGCAGTTCGCGCCGAGCTTCACCACCTCGATCTCGGCGTCGATGCTCGGCGCCCCCGCGCCGGTGCCCTGCGTATTCGACGAGGTCACGCTCGACTGCGTCGCCGTGATCGAGCCCGCGCCGCCCTGACCATCGTCGACGCCGCCGCCCGCGCCCTCGCCGTCGAAGACCACGAGGCCACCACAAGCGCAGAGGGCCGAGGCCGAGAGCAGGGTACCGAGGAGCGCGTCACGCATGCTTCGACGCTCTCACCGGGCACGTAGCTCGTCAACGCGAGAGCAGCCCGCCGCTCTGGCTTTCCCCCCCGAGCTCGCGCGCATAGATCCGGGCTCGTCATGAGCACAGCCTCCGCCGTCACCGAGAGCACCCACGACGCCACCAAGCGCCGCGCCCACGCCGAGCCGCCCGAGCGTGTCGACGTCGCCATCGTCGGCGCGGGCCTCGGTGGGCTCGTCGCCGGCGCCAAGCTCGCCGCGCGCGGCAAACGTGTCGCGATCTTCGAGTCGCACTACACGGCAGGCGGATGCGCGACGCAGTTCTCCCGCGGCCCGCGCAAGGCCCGCTACCACTTCGACGTCGGCCTCCACTACATCGGCGACTGCGAGAGAGACGGCAGCATCCCGCGCATCCTGCGCGAGCTGGGCATCGAGCTCGAGTACAACCGCCTCGACCCCGACGGCTTCGACAAGCTCGTCTTTCCCGACCTCGAGTTCGCCATCCCGGCGAACCTCGAGCGCTACCGCGGTCGACTGCTCGATCACTTCCCTCACGAGGCGCGCGGCATCGATCGCTACGTCGCGCTCGTCGACGCCGTGATGCGCGTGGGGCGCACGCTCGAGCTCGCCGACGGGCGCCGCCCCGGCGTGCGCGAGCTCGCGAGCATCGCGCTGCCCGCGCTGCGACTCGGCCCGCACCAGAACGCCACGATCGGGCAGGTGCTCGACTCGCTGATCCGCGATCCGCGGCTCAAGGCCGTGATCCTCGGCCAGAGCGGCGACTACGGGCTGCCTCCGAGCAAGGTCAGCGCGCTCTTGCACATGGGCCTCGCGGGCCACTACTTCCGCGGCGCCTACTACCCGAAGGGCGGCGGCCAGGTGATCGCCGACAGGCTCGTGGAGCGCATCGAGGCGGCCGGCGGCAGCGTGCACCTGCGCGCGCCCGTCGAGCGCATCCTCGTCGAGGGCGGGCGCGCCACGGGGCTCCGCCTCGCGCCTCGCGCTGGCGCCCCCGCCCGCGACGTGCGCGCGGGGGTCGTGATCTCCAACGCCGATCTCAAACGCACGCTGCTCGAGCTCGTGGGCCCTTCGCACCTGCCCGCCGAGTGGATCACGAAGGCCGAGGGCTACCGCATGGCCGCGGCGCTCTTCATCCTCTTCCTAGGCGTCGAGGGCGATCTGCGCCAGTACGGCATGAACAACGCCAACGTCTGGCAGTTCGACGGCTACGACGTCGAGAGCTTCTACCGCGCCGACACGGGCTCCGGCCCCATCGCGATCCGAGGCTCCTACATCACCAGCGCCTCCCTCAAGGACCCGGGCTACGCGACGCACCACGCGCCCGAGGGCGTCGGCAACCTCGAGGTGATGGCCGTCGTGCCGGGCGCGCTCGAGCGCTGGGGCGTGCCGGCCACGTCGGTTGATACTTGGAGCTACAAGCACGAAGCGCTGTACAAGGAGCGAAAGGACGAGGTCGAGGAGAACCTGCTCGCGCGCCTCCACCAGCTGTACCCGGGCACCGAGGGCAAGGTCGTCTTCCGCGAGTCGGCGACGCCCGTGAGCCACCGCCGCTACACCGGCGCGACCGACGGCACCGGCTACGGTCTCGCCGCGACGCCCGCGCAGTTCATGAAGCGGCGCCCGGGCTACCGCGGGCCGATCGGCGGCCTCTACTTCGCCGGCGCGAGCACACGCGCAGGCCACGGCATCGTCGGCGCGATGATGAGCGGCCGCAGCGCGGCGCTGCGTGTGCTCGCCGACCTCGAGCGCACCGAGCGCGCGCGGGTCTGAGCGGCGTCGATTCACACGGACGGGGAGAACACGACCATGAAGATCGCAGTGTTGGGTACGGGCATGGTGGGCAAGGCGATCGCGACGAAGCTGGTCGCGCTGGGCCACGAGGTGAGGATGGGCTCGCGCAAGGCCGGCAACGAGAAGGCCGTCGCCTGGGTGGAGAGCGCGGGTGCGCTCGCGAGCCAGGGCAGCTTCGCCGACGCGGCCGCCTTCGGCGAGCTCGCGTTCCTGTGCACGCTCGGCGACGCCGCGAAGGCCGTGCTCGAGGCCGCGGGCCCCGCGAACCTCGCAGGCAAACCCGTCGTCGACGTGACGAACCCACTCGACTTCTCCAAAGGCATGCCGCCCACGCTCTTCGTGAGCAACACCGACTCGCTCGGCGAGCAGCTCCAGGCCGCGTTCCCCGCGCTCCACATCGTGAAATCGCTCAACACCATGAGCGCGCCGGTGATGGTCGACCCGGCGAGCGTCGCAGGCGGCGAGCACGACGTCTTCGTCTCGGGCAACGACGCGGGCGCCAAGGCCAAGGTGGTCGAGCTCTTGAAGAGCTTCGGCTGGAAGAGCCCGATCGATCTCGGCGACATCACGACGGCGAGAGGCACCGAGTCGTGGCTGCCGCTCTGGCTCCGGCTCTGGGGTGCGCTCGGCACGCCGATGTTCAACCTGAAGATCGCTCGCTGAACGGCCGCGCCGCGTGGCGAGCGCGCCCCGCACGCGCGCACTTCTCCAGTGTGCGCGCGGGGCCTATGCTCCTCCGCGCAGATGCTTCGCACTTCCTTCGCGCTCGGGCTGCTGGTCTCGGGCTCTCTCTCCTTCTCCACCCTCAGCGCCAGCGCCGCCGACCCAGCCGCCGACGCGCTCTTCACCGCGGGCAAGAGCCTTCTCGCGGAGGGCAAGGTGAGTGAAGCCTGCGAGAAGTTCGAGGAGAGCCACCGGCTCGAGCCCCTGCTCGGAGCCCTGATGAACCTCGCGAATTGCCGTGAGCAAGAGGGCCGCCTCGCCACCGCGTGGACGCGCTGGGGTGAGGCCGCCGATCTCGCGGCGCAGAGCGGCGACGCGAGGAAGGACTTCGCCGACGGGCGCCGTCGAGAGCTCGAGCCTCGCCTACCGAAGCTCGAGATCCGCGTGAGCGGCGACCCGGGCGGGATGCTCATCTACAGCGACGGCGCCGAGGTGCGCACGGCGCTGCGGGGCGTGCCGGTGCCGGTCGACCCGGGTGAGCACCTCGTCGAGGTCACGAAGGACGACGAGGTGCTCTTCCGCCAGAAGCTCGTCTCGGTCGAAGGCAAACCCCAGGTGCTCGAGCTCGATCTCGCGAAGATCGCCACGCAGCCGAGCCTCGGCCGCAGGCAGGGCGCACCGCCGAAGAAGCCGCCGCCCTTGCCGGAGAAGCCGATCGAGACGGGCACGAGCACGCAGGCCGTGGTCGGCTTCATCGTCGGAGGCACCGGCATCGCCGCCGCCGCCGCGGGCTTCGTCTTCGGTGGGCTCGCGCTCGGCCAGAAGAGCTCGGCCGACGACCCCTCCAATTGCACCTCGCAGGGCTCCTGCGCGCAGACGGGCCTCGACGCGATCGGCCAGGCCGAGACCTTCTCACACCTGAGCACGGGCCTCGTGATCGGCGGCGCCACGCTCACCGCGCTCGGCCTGGTGCTCGTGCTCACCGCGCCGAGCGACGCCGCGAGCGCGAGCGAGCTCGAGCAGCGCGCCCGTCTCGAGCCCACGATCCACCTCGGGCTCGCACCCAACCCAGGCGGCCTCGGCCTCGGCCTCGGAGGCTCGTTCTGATCATGAAGACGCACCGCAAAGAGAGCTTCGCGCTCGCCTCGATCGCGCTCGCCGCGCTCTTCGGCACCGCGAGCTGCAACGTGCTCTTGGGGATCGACGGCGACGAGTACAGGGACGTCGCGGTGGAGCTGTGTGCCTGCGAAACCGCGTCGACGCGGTTCAGTGACTGCCAAGAGCGGGTCCGCTCCGAGCTCGCGAAGGCGGATGAAGCGGCGCGGGAGCGCTGGCTCGGCAACTACGAGTCGAAGGGGTGTCGCAGCTGCGACAGCGAGGCCGTCGAGAGTTGCCTGCAGTCGGAGCCCACCTGCAGACGACCGGCGGATCGTTGCCGCGAGGAGCTCGATTGTTGTGGCGCGCTCGACGGTCGCGCAGCTTGCATCGAGGGTCGCTGCCGTCAGTGCAAAGCGGTGGGCGAGGAGTGCACGCAATCGGCAGACTGCTGTGGCTCCATCGCCGATCCGGGCGGTGTCTACTGCCACGCGGGGTTCTGCGTCGCGGAAGCCACTGGGTGCCTGGACAGCTTCGAAGCGTGCGGCGGCACTAACGAGTGCTGCGGCTCCGAAGCAGGGGTCGGGTTCTGCTCCGAGGAAACTCCGGGGGAACCGAGGAGCTGCGCCGAGATCTGTCTTCCTGACTCGGCCAACTGCCCCGGGTGCTGCGGGCGCATCGACGCCGGAGGAGGGGGGATCAACATCTGTCTCGACGGCGCACGCTTCGGGGTCGCACTCGAGGCTTTGCAGTTGAGCCTTCCCTCGGTCTCACCTTGCGATCAGCTCTGCGAGCTCGGGGTAGACGAGAGCTGCCCGCTCGGCACGCAGTGCACGATCACCCCGTTTCTCGACGACGCTCTGCTGCATCTCTGTCTGCCGGTACCCTGACCCGCCCCGACGCACCCCCCCACCCTCTCAGAACCCGATCTCGCCTCCGCAGGGCACGAGCAGCGCGGCCACGGAGCCGTCGAGGCAATCGCCGACCATGTCGCAGCCGAGGTCGAAGCAGGTGGCGAGCTCGTCGTAGAGCGTCGCGCTGAAGACTCCGATCGGCACGTCGCCGTCGGTGCACCAATCGTTCGAGAAGGAGCCGTTCGGGCAAGCGGCGAGCTTCGCGGCGCAGGCGGCCTCGTAGTCGGCTTGGCCCGGTCCGTCGGGCAGCGCGGCCGAGGTCTGCGCGAAGCAGCTGTCGTCGCTCGTCGTGCAGGAGCGCGTGCTGAGGCACTCGAGCAAGGGCTGGCGCGCCTCCTCGCGGATGATCGCCTCGAAGCAGGCCTCGGCGCCGAGGCACCCGCTGAGCGACGGCGTGGGCGGGTTCTCGGCGTCGCAGCTCTCCTCGCGCGCGACGTGCGCCTCGCAGTAGCTCTGCCACGCGCCCGCCGTCGAGCCGCCGGTGCCGCCGCCTCCGGTGCCGCTGCCACCACTCGCGTCGCCGCCCTGGCCGCCGCCGCCCGTGCCGCTCGTGTCGTCGCCGCAGCCGGCGAGCGCCGCGAGCGCCACGAAGGCCGACACACTCAGCGAAGCCACGCTCTTCATGTTCGAGATCATCGTCGTTCTCCGTGTGGCGTTCGAGTCGAGGCGCCGCTCAGCCCAGCCCCGCGAGCGCGTCGCCGAGCTCGCCGAGCGCCTTCGTATCGCCGGCTCTTCGCGCGACCTCGAGGCCCTTCTCGAGCCAGCCGCGCGCCTCCTCGGCGCGAGCTGCGTCGACCAGCATCGTGCCGCACATCAGGTACTGCGGCACGTAGCTCGGGTCGGCGTCGCGCAGCGCGATGAAGGCGCCGAGCGCGTCGTCGACGCGGCCGAGGCCCTTGTACTCGAGCGCGAGGCAGTAGCGCGCGAAGCTGTCGGCCGTGCCGTCGGCGACGACCTTCTCCAGGTAGGCGAGGCGTTTGCTCATGTCGCTGTCACTGTCACTGTCGCTGTCACTGTCGCCCTCACTGGCTCTCGACGACCGAGATCGACTCGAGGTTCCTGTACTTCTCGCCCCAGTCGAGCCCGTAGCCGATCACGAATCGGTCCTCGATCGTGAAGCCCAGGTAGTCGATCGGCACCTCGATGCGCGTGCGCGCCGGCTTGTGCAGGAGCGCGCAGACCTTGATGCTCGCGGGCTTGCGGGTGCGGAAGAGATCGAGCAAGTGCGCGATCGTGAGCCCGGTGTCGATGATGTCCTCGACGATGAGGATGTCCTCGCCCTCGATGGGCCGGCTCAAGTCCTGCGTGATCTGGACGACGCCGCTCGTGCTCGTGCCCTCGCCGTAGCTGCGCACGCCGAGGAACTCGATGCGCATCGTGTTCGACTCGATGGCGCGCGCGAGATCGGCGGTGAAGACGAAGCTGCCCTTGAGCACGCACACGAGCACCAGGTTCCGGCCCTTGTAGTCCTCGGCGATCTGCTTGCCCAACTCGCGCACACGCGCAGCGATCGTGTCGGCGTCGATGAGGGAGACGATGCGCTCGGCCATTGGTAGATTCTACTTTCCGCCACCGAAGTGGCTGTGAGCAAAACC